>CAKVNP010000107.1 GCA_934777095.1 uncultured Clostridium sp.
AGAACCTATTTTAATAGATTCTCTTTTTTGAGTGTCTACTATATAGGTTCCATTTTAAAAATATAGCTTCTTTTTTATAATTATTTGGAGCCATTTAAGTAAAAAGCGTCTACTCAAATGGGTTTTCTGTCTTATAAAGCATTCCTTTTGGTTGATTAAAGCCTACATTCTTAACTCCCAAATAATTGAATAAGCTAAAGATGGCTTTTCCATAATGTCCAAATGCAACTGCTCCATGATGTGGATATCTATTTTGAATTAATACATGTCTATAGAATCTTTCCATTTCAGGTATTGCAAATATACCTATTGCACCAAATGATTTAGTAGGTACTGGTAATACTTCTCCTTCAGCAACATATGCTGTTAGTTCTGCATCTGCATTGCTTTGTAATCTGAAGAAAGTAATTTCACCTGGAACTATATCTCCTTCAAGAGTTCCTCTTGTTATATTTGGTTCTTGATTAGGTTCTAAGCTTCTTGCCATAATCATTTGATTTTTCATTGTATGGCTTCTTAATTTACAAGCTGGTGTATTTCCACAGTGGAATCCCATAAATGTATCGCTTAAAGTATAATCAAATTTACCCTTAATATCATTATTATATAAATCAGCTGGTACAGTATTATTAATATCTAATAAAGTTGGTGCATCTTCACTTATACAAGCTCCAATATATTCACTAACTGCTCCATAAATATCAACTTCACAAGCAACTGGAATTCCCTTAGCTGTTAAACGGCTATTAACATAGCAAGGAACAAAGCCAAATTGTGTTTGGAATGATGGCCAGCATTTATTAGCAAATACTACATATTCCCTTGATCCTTTATGACCTTCTAACCAATCTAATAATGTAATTTCATATTGAGCTAATTTAGGAAGGATTCCTGGCATCTTATTTCCTTCACCTAACTCTTTTTCCATATCTGCTATTACTTCTGGTATACGTGGATCATTTGCATGTTCATTAAATGCAGCAAATAAATCTAATTCAGAATTTTCTTCTATTTCAATACCTAAATTATATAATTGTTTTATAGGTGCATTACATGCTAAGAAATCTTGTGGTCTAGGTCCAAATGAAATTACTTTTAAATTTGATAAACCATTTAAAGCCCTTGCTACTGGTGCAAACTCATGTATCATTTCTGCTACTTCTGAAGCACTTCCTACTGGGTATTCTGGAATATATGCTTTAATATTTCTAAGAGCTAAATTATAGCTTGCATTTAGCATTCCACAATAAGCATCTCCTCTTCCACCTACTAAATTATCGCCAGTTTCTTCAGCTGCTGCTACAAACATTACTGGTCCACCAAATTCTTTTGCTAATAAAGTTTCTGGAGTTTCTGGTCCAAAGTTTCCTAGGTAAACTACTAAAGCGTTAACTCCTGCTTCTTTTACTTCAGCTAAAGCTTGTCTCATATGCACTTCATTTTCAATTGTTACTGGACATTCATATATATCTCCATAAGTTTCCTTATAGGCAGCTACTACAGCTTTTCTTCTATTTGTAGAAAGCTCCATTGGAAAACAGTCACGGCTTACTGCCACAATTCCTAATTTTAATTCTGGTATATTCATCATATCTTTTCCCTCCAAATTCATTCAATATCTATATATATTTTTTATACCCTTAAATTTTTACCCTTTAAACCTATAAATGCACCTTGTTCCTTTAAATCTGTATCTGGATGACCTATTAACCATTTATTTTTAGCAAATAATAATGCATCCTCGCCATTTTTCTCTATCTCAGCTGCTAATTCTGTATTAGTGTCTTTTGGTAATACTACAACACATTTAAAGCCGCTATCTTTTACATTGCATGGTGCATAGTGTAAAGTTGTTGCAAAGACTTCAATAATTGTTCCTTGTGGAACCAAAAAAGCTTCAATTTTTTCAGTATCATAAGAAAAGTCATCTTCTATATCCTGTTCACAGCCTAATAATAATATTAAATCTGTAACTGCTATATTTATTTCAGAAGAACGATGATATTCAACTGCATTTAATAAATGATTATTACCATTACAATAACCAATTTGAATATCTAATCCTCCAAATTCTCTATTTTTTAAATCCTCTGCAATTTTTATATTTTCTAAAAATTCTATTGATGGCTCATAAACTACACCATCAGGAAGTGGAGTATCCTGCATTTTTAAAAGTATTTCAGCTAAATCATAATTTTCTAATACTCTACCATATTTTTTAAACTCTTTTGAATTTACTTCCCTAATGACCATAAAACTCACCCCGTTATATTTTTAAATATTCTTCAATTGGGACCATTGCTGAACCAATCAAATAAGACTCCTTATATTTTGTTACCTTTACTTCATACTTATATCTATCAGTAAATATATTTTCTTTATATATTACCTCTTTTAAATCATTAAATTTTGTGATTAATAATGAATTTATTTCTCCACCTAAAACTATGCAATTAGGATCTAGTAACATCATTAAATTGGCTATTCCTATACCAAGTGTATTAATATATTCGTTTAATGCTGTTTCTGCACTGCTGTTATAATTATTTATCTCATTTATAAACTCATCAGTTGAAGTAATTTTTACTTCTGAAAGTTCATTATATAAATCAACCAATGCATTTTTTGAGGCATATGCCTCGAAGCACCCGCATTTGCCACACTTACACTGCTTACCATTAATTGCAATCTTAGTATGTCCCATTTCTCCGGAAGCATTATTACCTCCTCGATATATTTTACCGTCAATGATTATTCCAACGCCTAAGCCATCAGTTATTGAAACATATATTAAGTTTTCAACATTCTTTTTACTATTTAAAAATTCATAATAAGCTGAAAGATTTGCCTCATTATCAACATATATAGGTACATTTAAATATTTAAATTCGCTGACAATATCAAATTCCTTAGCATTTAGCAAATAACAATACTTAATAATACCTGTCTCTGAATCTACTGTTCCTGGAATAGATATTCCTATACCTAAAAGCTTTTCACTTTCAATATGATATTTAGATAGAATATCTTCAATATTCTCCTTCACTTTAACAATTATGTTTTCTATTCCATTGTTAGAGTGTTTTATATTCACCTCATCAATTAATTGCTTTTTAATATTTAATAAAACTATTTTGATATTTTCAGGTGTAAGTGCTATTCCAATTGAATATCTTGAATTATCAATTAATTTAATGGCCATTGCCTTTCTGCCGCCAGTTGATTCTAATTGCCCTACCTCTTCAACTATGCCCTGATCTCTTAATTCATTAATATTAGTAGAAACTGTTGTAATACTTATATCTAACGCCCTTGAGATTTCTAATTTAGAAACTTCCTCTTTTTCTAGCAGAAGCCCTATTATTTTTTTCCTATTGATTTCTTTTATTTTACTTTGATTTATGTCTTTCAAAATTAATGTCGACTCCTTTTAAATTAATTTAGATGTCTTTTATCTTTGGATATAGAGAATTGTATACTTTATATACCTTCATATATTCTTCATGAGTATCTTTATTAGGTGTTACCTTATCTTGTCCTTTAATTATTTTATTACATGCGTCTTCTACAGATGGATATATACCAGTACCTACTGCTGCAAGTATTGCAACTCCTAATGCTGGTCCTTCTGATGCTTTTACTGTTGTTAATGAATAGCCAAATATATCTGATAATATCTGCCTCCAAACTTCGCTTTCAGCACCACCTCCACTTACTCTTATATCATGAATATTGACATTCATATCTTCAATGATATCTAAACAATTCTTTAAACTAAAGCTTACTCCTTCTAATATGCTTCTAATAAAATCATCATGATTATTTATTAAAGATACACCTAAGAATCCGCCTTTAACATTAGGGTCTAAGTGTGGAGTCCTTTCGCCCATTAAATATGGCAGATAAATTACTCCATTAGCTCCTGGCTTAGATTGAGCAGCTTTTGCTGTTAATACATCATAAATATTTAATTTATTCTCTTTGCAGTCTTCAATTTCCTTTTGACAGAATGTTTCTTTAAACCATTTAAAAGAAAGCCCTGCTCCCTGAGTTACTCCCATTACATGCCACTTACCAGGAACAGCATGACATAAAGTATGAACTCTTCCACCATTATCAAATCTTGGTGTATCAGTAGAAGCAAATACTACTCCTGATGATCCTATTACAGTGGAAATAATGCCTTCAGAAACAATTCCGTTTCCAATAGCTCCAGCTGCTTGATCTCCAGCACCACCTACTACCGCTGTACCTTCTGCAAGCCCTGTAATTTCAGCTGTTTCTTTAGTAACATATCCACTTACAACTACTGATTCATATACAGGTGCTAAAATATTTTTATCTATTTCTAATTCATTTAATAATTCTGTGCTCCAATCTCTAGAATTTATATCAAGCATCTGCATTCCACTAGCATCTGAAACTTCTGTGGCAAATACATTTGTTAATCTAAATCTAATGTAATCTTTTGGAAGTAATATCTTTTTGATTTTTTTATAATTTTCTGGTTCATTATTCCTAACCCATAATAGCTTTGATAAAGTAAAACCTGTCATAGCTGGGTTTCCTGTAATTGAGATAAGTCTTTCCCTACCTATTTTTTCTGTAATATATTCACATTCCTTTTCAGTTCTTTGATCACACCATATTATTGAATTTCGAATAACTTGATTATTTTCATCCACTAAAACTAGTCCATGCATTTGCCCACTAAGTCCAATTCCTTTAATATCATTGCATGATACTCCGCTATTTTTAATTACGTCTTTTATTCCCTCTACACAAGCTTTCCACCAATCTTCTGGATTTTGTTCTGCCCAGCCTACTTTAGGTTGAAATAGCTCATATCCATAAGTTGCAGTCTTAATAGTATTTCCATTTTCATCAAACAATGCTGTTTTAGTTCCTGATGTACCAATGTCTAATCCTAATAAATATCTCATGTTATACCTCCGTATACTTATTAAAAAACTTTTTAAAACTGTTTTTATAAGTATATTTTATACCTATATTTTCCAGTTTTCAATAGTTTTTTGTAAACTTTTTCACTGTTTTTTATTAAAAAAAGACAATGTGGATACACATTGCCTTTTTTAAGTTCTTCTATAATTCAATATAAAACTATTATTATCTGACTTTTATATTTATATATATAATTTAAGCAATCCTAAGATTAATAAGTGAGCTGGGTAAAAAATATAAAATACCCATTTAGAAAACTTCTTATGCTTTACAGCAAATTCCCCCTTTTGTCCATTATAAAAATATAATATAGGCAGTGCTAAAATCATACCTAATTGAAATAACTGTGAATATATATATTGAGCTTGTCCTGATAACAATGGTAAGCCAACAACTACTAATATACTAATAATAATATGTCCGATAGCCTGCTTTTTAAAATCACCCCTGAACTTTTCAAAATTCAGCACCATTAATATGGTAATACACATCCAGTCGCCGAACATAGCTAAAAGGCATAAAGCAAGTATAGCTAAAATTTTTAATGGCTTACTTTTTATATTATTATAGGCTACTAATGCTAGCAAACCTAATAATAGGGTATATATTACTCCTGTATTTCCAAACAAACTAATATATCCTGTCTCAAAAAATACAAATGGAAGGTGCGAAACTATTGCAAATATAGCCATCCTTAAAATATAATTTTCAATATTTTTTGTATGGTGATATCCTTCAACGATAAAAAAACACATTATTGAAGCTGTTATTCTACCTATAATATGCATTCCCTGACCTAATACAGAATAAGTAGGTACAAATGCCCATGCTACATGATCTATTAACATTGCAGCTATTGCTATAAATTTAATTGTTGTTGCATCCAGACCCTTAAGCTTTTTCTCTTGCTCTATTATTACTTCTCCCACAAAACCACTTCCCTTTATTTTATATACACATTTTACCATATTATTTGTTGTTTTAGATGATAATTAACGTTTTTTACTGTATAATTTAAAATATGTAAATTGTATGTGTAATCATAAGGAGAATTATTATGTGCAGATATAAAATTATTTTATTGCTGCTTATAAGCTTATGTATAAATCTTGTATGTTGTAATAATACTTCTAATAAAAATCAAACTACCTCTGATCCTATAAATTTATCTAACGAGAAAAAAGATACAACAAGTGAATATGTAATCAATACCACAAATAATTATATAATTAATAAACATGAATTAAACATAGGTGATAATAGTAAACATATAACTGATTTGGCTGCACGTAATAATGCTATTGTTGCGGAATATATAAACTCTATCGATTATATTAAGAACTTTTGTATAATAAACTAGTATATAATCCATTATTATAATTAAAAAATCACTTTATGTATTAAATAAACAGAATAAAAAAATGAGAGTTATATCTCAAAAACAAATCTTTACGGAAACTTCAAATGATAATTAGATACCACCTTTCTACATTTTATGTTATAATTTGTATATTATAGAAGTTATTTTAATGGAGGTGTATATTCTTTGGAATACAGATTCTCGAATATATTTTGTAGTAACAAAAAAAATAAGAGCATGATTTCAATGTGCTTAATATTAGTATTTATGCTCTCAACACTAATATTATTTAGCTGTGAAGGTAACAATATTGACAAGGATAAAGCAACTATTGAAGGCTTTATGAAGTGTTTATATGAAGTAGATAATTATGATATTATTGATAAAGCTGAATCTACTTATACATTTTTAGGCGAAGGAGTTACTGAAAAAAACACTACTTCAGAAGAAGAATCCTTTGCTATTATATACAATGGAATGGATAAATACATGACTAACAAGTATTCAGCTAGTGGTACTCTTATTTCAAGTAGAATATCTCCAGTAAGAAGTGCTTTACTTGCTGAAAAAGGTGATTACTTAGTGTCTATTAATAAAAGCAAAGTTGATGAGACCTCTTCTTCAAATTCTGTTAGAGAGTATACTGTAGTAACAGATATAACTTATACTTTTAGCGATGGTAGCACAAAAACTGGCGAAGTCACTGGAAATGTAAAGTTTGAAAAGGAAGATAATAAA
>CAKVNP010000108.1 GCA_934777095.1 uncultured Clostridium sp.
GCATAAGTCTATATGGGCATTTTGCATAATTTTTCTGATAGTACTAATAATATCAATAGTATTCAAGGTAAAAGGAAAGGAAATAAAGAAAAATTAATTAATTATAAATTACTAAGTCAGGAAGAAACTCCAAAAGGAGTTTCTTTTTTTGGTTAGTAAATTTGCTAAGTATGTAGTATTATAGAGTAAAATATCTTGGATGTTTTAATAACAAATGAAGGGAGGATATTACTTGGAAAAATACAAGGAAATATTAGAAAAGGTTCAGCTTTTTCAAGGAATTACCTGGGAAGAACTTAAAAGGCTGTTAGGGTGCTTAGAATATAGTGTGAAAAAATATAGGAAAGACGAGTATATAGTTTTAGAAGGTGAAGAACTTTATTCCACAGGTATAATATTAAGTGGAAGCGCAGAAATAATTAAAGAAAATCTTAGCGGAGGAAAAGCAATATTAAGCTTTTTTAATACCTCAGATATTTTTGGTGAAGTAATAGTATGCACACAGAATAAAAAGAGCTTAGTTTCTATCCTGACTAAAAGTGAAGTTGATGTAATGTATATAAACTTCCATAAAATTGTTGATAAATGTAGTGCTAATTGTGGATACCATACTAAACTTATATCTAATATGCTTAAGATAATTGCTGAAAAGAATCTAATGCTAAATAAAAAAATGGATTATATCCTGATAAAAAGTATGAGGGAAAAGCTATCAACTTTTATTTTTAACAAATATAAAGAAACTAAATCCTATTCTTTCAATATAGGGATAAATAGGAATATGATGGCTGATTACTTAAATGTATCAAGGGCATCTATGTGTAGAGAACTTTCAAATATGAAAAAAGAAGGGATTATTGATTATTATAAGGATAGTTTTAAAATTCTTGATTTAGAAAAACTTAGGGGGTTGAAATAATATAATTAATGTAAAAATAATAGCAAAATGGTAAAATGTTACTGAGGTGATGGTTTAATATGGATAAAGTAATTATATTGAATCTTACCAATGTTGAAATTAAGGGAGATACTTTAGATGTAGGGGAAAGCTATGGGGTAATATACAATTTATCAAAAGATATTGATGAAGAAGTATCTGTGGATTATGTAGATGAAAATGAAGAAGAAACCTTAGCAGCTGGTAACTACGATAATGCAGCTATATTTTTTTCACTAAGCAGTATATGGCGGGATGGAGTAAGAGAAAAGCTCATTAAGAAAGTGAGTAAAACTTTAAAAGCAGATGGATATATTTATATCTGGGATATAAATAAACGTTTTGGAGAAGTTATATCTGACAAGATAAGGGCAATACTCCCTTCAGGAAAAGTAAAAGCTTTTGAATTTAAAAACATAAATCCTATTTGTATTTCTAATTTAGATGATACTAAAAAGCTTCTAGAAGGGGAATTTGAAATAAAAGAACAGAAAGAATGGGAAGATATATTTTTTATAAAGGGAAAGAAGAAAGAATAACTTATAAACAAAAGGAAGGTATTAAAAAATGAAAATATTACTTACAGCAGTTAATTCTAAATATATACACAGCAATTTAGCGGTAAGATATTTAAGACAGTTTACTAAGGATATGGCATATGAGTGCAAGGTCAGGGAATTTTCAATAAATGATAGGGATGAAAGAATCTTAGAGGAAATTATCAAGGAAAGGCCTGATGTAGTGGCCTTTTCTACATATATCTGGAATATAGAAATGATTACTAGGCTTTCTCATCTGATCAAAGCAGTTAATCCTAAGATTGAAATTTTATATGGTGGACCAGAGGTATCATACGATACGATGAATATCTTAAAGGAGCTGCCAGGAGAATACATTATTGAAGGTGAAGGCGAAAAGACATATAGGGAGTTTGTTGAATATAAGCTAGGAGAAAGAGAATTAAACGATATAAGGGGATTATGCTATAAAGATTCAAAAGGAGACGTAATCTTTAATGGGAAAAGACCGCTGATGAATATGGATGAAATAGTATTTCCATATGAACAGGATGAGGATTTAAATAATAAAATTGTATACTATGAAGCCAGCAGGGGATGTCCTTTTAATTGCAAATATTGTTTATCTTCAACTACTCATGGCGTAAGATTCTTAAATATAGAAAGAGTTAAGGAAGAACTTAAATTCTTTATTGATAAAAAGGTTAGGCTGGTTAAATTTGTGGATAGGACATTTAATTGTAATTTTAAATTTTCTATGGCTATCTGGGAATTCTTAATTAATCAAGATACAGAAACACAATTCCATTTTGAAATATCAGCAGATATCTTAAAGCCACAAGAGCTAGAATTATTAAGAAAGGCGCCTAAAGATAGATTCCAGTTTGAAGTTGGAGTACAGACAACTAATGATGATGTTTTACAAAGAATAAATAGATTTGTTAATTTCAGTGATATAAAGGAAAAGGTCGAAGAGCTATTGGGTATAAGAAATATAAAACAGCATTTAGATTTAATAGCAGGACTTCCAGGAGAAGATATAAAATCCTTCAAGAAATCTTTTAATGATGTATATGCTATTGGACCTGAAGAAATACAATTAGGATTCTTAAAGCTATTAAGAGGATCATCAATGAGAGAAGAAGCTGACCAGTATGAGATGAAGTATTCACCATATCCACCTTATGAAGTATTAAGCACTAAAGATGTATCATATAGCGAGATGCTTGAATTAAAGAAAGTTGAACACATGGTCGATAAATACTATAATTCTCAAAAATTCAATAATATACTTAAGTTCTTTGTACCTCAATTTGAAACACCTTTTGATTTTTATTCAGCATTAGGAAACTTTTTTGAAAAGAAAGGATACTTTGATAGAAATATAGGTAACAGTGAGTATTATAGAGTATTTTTTGATTTTAATCTGGAAATATTAAAAGGGGATAATACAATTTTACAGGAAATTGTAAAGTATGATTACTTAAGCTTCAACAAAAGAAGAGGGATGCCAAGCTTTTTAGAAAAAAGAATAGGTAAAGAAAAGGAAGAAGAGCTTAAAGAAAGGCTGAGAGGACAGTATTCATTTAAGGACTATTATGTTGAAGAGTTCTGTATAAATATAAAAAAATACATTAATTGTAACGTAATTGAAACAAAAAATTCATATATTTTATTTGGATACAACGGAGGTGTTGAAAATATTGAGGTTGAACAATAAAGAAAGATGTCGAAAAATAAGGAGAATAGGGTGAATTCCTTGAAAAAAAGTGATTAAAATTTGACTCTTTTTTGAATAATCAATAAATATTAATAAAAATTTATAAATATTAATTAAAAAAATATTGCGTATGCATAAAAATAGTGTATAATAAAATAGTAATCGATACTATATAAAGTATTAAACTTACTATATAAAGCATTATGAAAAAGCTTTATATAGTGTTAAAACGAAGTGAAGGTGGTGAGACTTTGGCATTAGAGGTAATCAATGAGATTAAGAAAGCAGAAGCGCAAGCTGAAGAAATGATAGCAGATGCAAATAAGCAATCTCGTGAAATAGTTCAAAATGCAGCTAGTGAAGCTCAAAAACAATATGAAGATATAGTAAGTAAAGCTAAGCTAAAGGCAGATGAAATAATTCAAAGTGCTGTTGAAGCTGGAAATATTGAAGCTAAGCCTGTATTAGAAAAAGGTGCAGAAGAAAGAGAAAGTATTCTTAAGATGTCACCAGAAGTAAAAGAAAATGCTATTAATATAGTTGTTGAGAGGATAGTGAAGAGTCATGGCAATTGTTAAGATGAACAAATTCACTTTGCTTACTTTTGGATCTCACAAGGAAGAACTTCTTCGTAAGCTACAAGGAGCTTCTAAGGTAGAATTTATCAACTTACAAGATGAAAATGTCTTAGAGCAAAATGATGAGCTTAAGGATCTTTCGAAAGATAGTGTAGATACAAAGAACGCAGAGTATGAAGAAAATTTATCAAAAGCTAAATCGGCTCTAGATTTTTTAACATGCTATATGCCTAAAAAGTCAGGTTTAAAGGCTTTAGAGGATGATAAGGAAAATTTAACTCTTGAAGAATTAGAAAAAATAGTTGAAAGTACAGACTGGAATGCTATCTATGACAAGGTTAAAGAAAAGGAAGAACAATTAAATGGCTTCGAAAGCCACATAACAAAACTACAAGGTGAAATAGAAACATTAACTCCTTGGCAAGGATTAGATTGTTCATTCCAGGACTTAGAAATGTTAAATAAGACAGCTTATTTCTTAGGAAACATTGCAAAGCAATATGAAGAAGAAATGACTAAAGCTTTATCAGAAGGATATGTAGAGGTTATTTCAAGAAGCAGCAATGATATTAATGTTTTAGTAATTGTCGATATGGACAAAAAAGAAGAGACATTATCATTATTAAGAAATTATGGATTTAGCTCATTTAAGACAGAACATAAAGATGTTCCTCAAAAGATAATCATGGATTATACAGCAAAAATAGAGGACATTAAATCAAAGATCTTCTTCTTAAAAGAAGAAATAGCTTCATATGAAGAAGATACAAGAAAAATGAAATTAGTATACGATTATTATGCAAATAAGGTGTCAAGAGAAAAGGCTTCAGGTAATTTCTTGAAGACAAATAACACAGTAACTATTCAAGGATGGTGTGCTGTAGATGATAATAATAGTTTTGAAAATATCTGTAAAGATGTTGCAGGAAACGATTATTACTTAGCATTTGAAGATGTTAAAGAAGAAGAAATTGAAGAAGTACCTATAAAATTAAAAAATGGAGTTTTAGCTAAAGCGTTTGAGTCAGTTACTGAAATGTACAGCTATCCAAGATATGATGAAGTTGACCCAACTCCATTATTAACACCATTCTACTTGATATTCTTTGGTATGATGGTTGCTGATGCAGGTTATGGTTTATTAATGTTAATAGTATCTTTACTTGCATTAAAATGCTTAAATATGGATAAGAAGAAAAATGATTTTGCAAGATTCTTCATGTTCTTAAGCTTCCCAACTATAGCTTTTGGATTAATTTACGGTTCATTCTTTGGTGATATATTACCGATTAAGGGATTAATTAGTCCAACAAAAGATGTAAATACTATCTTAGTTACATCAATAGTGTTTGGGGTAATTCAAATATTCTTTGGATTAGGAATTAAATTCTATGTATTATTCTCACATGGTAAGAAGAAAGATGCTATTGTGGATGTAGGATCATGGATATTAATACTTGCTTCAATAGGAGTATTTGCAGGTCAAATGATGCTAGGATGGCCATCAGTTATTAAAACTATTTCAATAGTTGGTATAGTTGTGGCAGCCCTTGGAATAATCTACTCAGGTGGAAGAAATGAAAAAACTAAGGGAGCTCAAATAGGTCAAGGACTTTATAATTTATATAATATTACAGGATACATCGGTGACTTAGTATCATATACAAGACTTATGGCATTAGGTTTATCAGGTGGATGTATAGCTGGAGCTTTAAACATGCTTCTACAATCAGTTGGAGGATGGCTTAAGTTTATAGTTATACCATTAGGATTTGTTGGAGCACATGTATTTAACCTTTTATTAAGTTTATTAGGTGCATATGTTCATACAGCAAGATTACAATATGTAGAATACTTTGGTAAATTCTACGAAGGTGGCGGAAAGCCATTCGAGCCATTTACGGCATCAGAAAAATATATGAATTTAAAAGAGGAAAACTAGGAGGAATTAAAAATGGAATTAATGCAAACTTGGATACAATTTTTTATAGAAAATAATGGTGGAATGATTTTTGGAGCAATCGGTATTGCTTTAGCAGTAGGTTTATCAGGTATAGGTTCAGCTAAAGGTGTTGGTTTAGTAGGGGAAGCTGCTACAGGATTAGTAACAGAAGAACCAGAAAAGTTCGGTAAAGCGTTAGTATTAGAATTATTACCAGGTACACAAGGGTTATATGGATTCGTTGTAGGTTTCGTAGCATTTACAAGCCTTAAACCAGGTATGAGCTTAGAACAAGGATTATACTTAGTAGGTGCTTGTTTACCAATCGCTATTGCAGGTTTATTCTCAGGTATAGCTCAAGGTAGAGTTGCTGCTGCAGGTATTCAAATATTAGCTAAAAAACCAGAACACAATACTAAAGGTATCATCCTTGCAGCGATGGTTGAAACATATGCATTATTAGGATTCGTTATTTCATTCATGTTAGTAAGCGGTATGATGTAGGATTGGAGATAAAGATATGTCAAATGTAAATAATATAACTTCAAAAATCTTAAAAGATGCTGAAGTAAGAAAGGAAAGCATTTTAAAAGCTGCTGAAGAAGAAAAGAATAAAATTCTTTCTAAGAAAGCTGCTTCTGCTAAAGAACTTGAAGCTGAAATTTTAGCTAAAGCTGAAGTTGAAGCAAAAGCTAAGAAAGAAAGAATACTTTCAGGTGCTAAGTTAAAAGTTAGAAATGACAAATTAGCTGCTAAGCAAGAAGTAATTGATTCAGTATTCAAAGCAAGTATAGAAAAGCTAAATGCTTTAGGACAAAAAGAATTTTTAGATTTTCTTAAATCTTCAATCTGCGCATTAGATATTGAAGGTGATGAAACTTTACAATTAAATGCACAAGGATTAGGATTTATAGACGATAAGTTTATGTTAGAAATAAATTCATCTTTAAAGAGCAAAGGCTTAAAAGGTGAAATTAAATTAAATCAAACTGCTGGAGATTTTAGCGGTGGATTTATCTTAGAAAAGAATGGCGTAGAAATAAATAATACTTATGAATCATTAGTAGACTCATTAAGAGATGAGCTAGAATTTGATGTAGCGAAGGTGTTATTTAATTAAGGAGGTAAGCTATGGATGTAATGCAATTTACCCAAGCTCTTTCAAGAATATGGGTATTAGAAACAAGACTCCTTGATAAGGCCAAAATTGAAAGAATGATAGAAGCACCAACAGCTGATGATGTTATAAGAATACTTGGTGAAACTGAGTATGCCAATGTAATGGGAAATGTAAAAAGATCAGCTGATTATGAAGAAATGTTAAGTGCAGAATTAGATAGAGTATACAAATT
>CAKVNP010000109.1 GCA_934777095.1 uncultured Clostridium sp.
CTTATGAAGTTGTAAGCTTCTTCTACTTTTTTAACTGTTTTTTGAAGATCTATTATATATATTCCGTTTCTTTCTGTAAATATATAAGGAGCCATTTTAGGGTTCCATCTTCTTGTTTGGTGACCAAAGTGTACACCAGCTTCTAATAATTGTTTCATTGAAATTACTGACATTTCATTACCTCCTGGTTTTTCCTCCATGACCTTCATTCTTATAAAGTTTCCCAATCAGGCTTCGACTTTATAAATTGGACCATGTGCGTATTTTATTTTGTTACCTAGGATAGTATATCACAAGCTTTTTACCGTGGCAACAACTTTTTTCATTTTTTTCAAAGTACAATACTTTAATATTTTATCCACTATTTTAATTAATAAACCTTCAATTTAACGATGAATCAATAAAAAAATGAGCAGGTTTTTCTGCTCATTTTTTAAAACTATGTGATTTTTTTAAGTTCATCTATTAATTTAGAGTTAAGGATCTTAATATGAGTTCCTTTCATTCCTAAAGATCTTGATTCTATTACTCCGGCACTTTCGAATTTTCTTAATGCATTTACAATAACACTTCTAGTTATTCCAACTTTATCAGCTATTTTTGATGCTACTAATAATCCTTCTGTCCCATCTAATTCATTAAATATATGCTCAACTGCTTCTAGTTCAGAATAAGATAATGTTCCTAAGGCTAATTGAACTACAGCTTTCTTTCTTGCTTCTTCTTCAATTTCGTCCTTTTGTCCTCTTAATATTTCCATTCCAACAACTGTAGCACTATATTCAGCTATTACTAAATCATCATCATTAAATTCTTTACCAAATCTAGCAAGCAGTAATGCTCCTAATCTTTCTCCGTTACCTATTATAGGTACAATAGTAGAAACTTTTTGTTCCATTGGGCATTCTCCGCCACCTTTGAAAACGCATTCTCCTGATGTCTTTGAGTTTGCTACTGTTTCAGTAACATCTAAAACGCTCTCATTATATTCACCTGGGAACTTGTTTTCTGATAAAACATAATTTTTCATTATTTCACATTCGAAATCTTTGCAAAAAGTATGTCCTAAAACTTTCCCTACTCCATTAACTATATATACATTGCATTCTAACACGTCACATAGTAATGCACAAATATCATCAAAAGACATAGGTTCTTTCCCACTTTTTTGAAGAATCTTATTTAATCTTCTAGTTTTATTTAGTAATGATGACATCCAATCATCCTCCTCATTCACTTTACATCTCATAACATTTCATTAACTTATACTATCATATAAGGAAACTGTTTTCAACATTTTTAATTCATTTTCGACATCATGGGAGTTATTTCATTTTTGCCATCATTATTTATTATTTTCTTCTGCTTCATTAGGAATTTCTTTTACATGTCCGCATTCGCCATTAGAACATTGTGCATATTTACCTTTGCTCTTGCTGTACTTAGCTACCATATAGCTTCCGCATTCTTCACACTTATCTTTAAGCGGTTCATACCAGCTTACAAAGTCACAATTTGGATAATTTGAACATCCAAAGAATTTTTTACCCTTCTTGCTTCTTTTAACTAATATCTTGCCTTCGCCACATTTTGGACATGGATCATCTAATTCTTCAACTATTGGTTTAGCATTCTTACATTCTGGATAACCTGGACAAGCTAAGAAATTACCATATCTTCCATGTTTAATTACCATCATTCTTCCACACTTATCACATGGTACATCACTTACTTTATCTTCAATTACAACTTTAGAAATTTCTTTTTCTGCTTTATCTATAGCTACCTGTAGTGGTCCAAAGAACTCTTTTACTACATTAGTCCAGTATTCGCTTCCTTCTTCTATATTATCAAGCTTTCCTTCCATAGCTGCTGTAAAGTCAGCATCTACAATCTGCTTGAAATACTCTGAAACTATATTGTTAACTATAAAGCCTAATTCTGTAGGATGAAGATTTTTCTTTTCCCTAATGATATACTCTCTGCTTAAAAGAGTAGAAATAGTTGGTACATAAGTACTTGGTCTTCCTATTCCTTTTTCTTCTAGCAATTTAACAAATGATGCTTCAGTATATCTAGCTGGTGGCTGTGTGAAATGCTGCTTTCCTTCAATGCTTGCTGGTTTAAGCTCTTCACCTTCCACTAGTACAGGTAATGATACGTCATTTTCATCATCTTCTGTAACATAATCATATACCTTCATAAAACCATCAAAGTTTACTGTATTACCTGATGCCTTAAATTTATAATCTCCATTTACTATATCAATACTGTTTGTATTTAATTCGCAGGCTGCCATTTGGCTCGCTACAAATCTTTGCCAGATTAATGAATATAATTTATATTGCTCAGGAGTTAAATTGTTTTTCGCAATTTCTGGTGTTATTTCAACATGTGAAGGTCTTATTGCTTCATGGGCATCCTGAATATTTTTTTTACTTTTATATACTCTTAAATTTTCAGGTACGTACTCTTCACCGTAATTTTCCTTAATAAATTCTACTGCTTTTCCTTGAGCCTCTTCTGAAATTCTTACAGAGTCAGTTCTCATATAAGTAATTAAACCTACTGTTCCATAGCCCTTTACTTCTACACCTTCATATAAAGCCTGTGCTACTGACATCGTTCTCTTAGTTATAAAGTTAAGCTTCTTGGATGCTTCTTGTTGAAGGGTACTTGTAGTAAATGGTGGAAGTGGATTTTTTACTCTCTTCCCTTTTTTTACTGATTTAACTACAAAGTTTCCTTTTTCTAAACTATCTATTATTTCATCAGCTTCTTCTTTATTGTTTATTTCAATCTTTTTCCCTTTGTATTGTACTAATCTGATTGGGAATTTCTTTCTTTCCTTTTTCATTGAACAATCAACTGTCCAATATTCCTTAGGGATAAAAGCTTTAATTTCTTCTTCTCTATCACAGATAAGTTTTAATGCTGCAGATTGAACTCTCCCTGCACTTAATCCCCACTTAACATTTTTCCATAAGATAGGACTAATCTCATAACCAACTAATCTATCTAAGATTCTTCTAGCCTGCTGGGCATCAACTAAATTTATATTTATTTCTCTAGCATCCTTTATTGATGCTTTTACCGCAGACTTTGTAATTTCATTAAATACTATTCTGCATTTCTGATCCTCAGATATTTTTAATATATTTGCTAAATGCCAAGAGATAGCTTCACCTTCTCTATCGGGGTCGGTTGCAAGGTAAACTTTATCTGCTTTTTTGGCAGCTTTTCTTAACTTATCTATTAATTCGCCTTTTCCTCTTATTGTTATATATTTTGGATTAAAATTATCCTCTATATCAACACCTAATTTACTTTTAGGTAAATCTCTTACATGCCCCATTGATGCTTCAACCACATAATTCTTACCTAAATATTTACCTATTGTCTTTGCCTTAGCAGGTGATTCCACTATAACAAGATTTTGACCCATATCTAATACTCCTAACGATATTTTTAGGAGTTTACACCCCCTTAAATCCTAACTTAACTTCGCATAATAATTGCCTGGCAGGCAAATAATTTTATTTTTATTTTGCATTTCAAATAATAACTCATACAAAGCTATCCTGTCAATATTTACACTTTCAATTATCTTATCAATATGTATAGGTTCACATCCTATAATCTGCCACAATTCACGTTCTTTACTATTAATTTCTATATTTTTTACATTATTTTTATTTTTATTAAGGAATCGATATAAATCTTCAATTTCAGTAAAAGTAAAAGCCCCATCCTTAATCAGCTTGTTGCATCCTTGGCTCGTATAGTTAAAAACCGGCCCTGGAACTGCCATGATTTCCTTTCCCTGCTCTAATGCATAATTCACTGTAATAAGACTTCCGCTTTTAACTGAAGCTTCTACAACTATCAGCCACTTACATAAACCACTTATTATCCTATTACGTCTCGGAAAATTGTATCTATTAGGTTTTTCTCCTGGAGGAAACTCTGAAACCAATAATCCTTCCTTAATTATTTCTTCATATAATCTCTTATTTGAAGGCGGATAAACAATATCAAGTCCACAGCCTAATACACCAACCGTCTTGCCTTTGCTTACTAATGTTGCTTTATGTGCTATAGAATCTATGCCATAAGCTACTCCACTTACAGTCCCTAAATCTAAATCGCATATATTTCTTACGATAGCTTTAGTTACTTCAGCTCCATAGGCTGTATTCTTTCTTGCACCAATTACAGCTACAAGCTCTAGATACGCGCACTCTAAATTGCCTTTATAAAACAATACATATGGCGGCTGTGCTATATTTCTTAACTTTTCTGGATATTTTCTATCCCCTATAGTTACAAACTCTATACCTTCTTGAATAAGCTTATTTAAAAGCAATTGTCCTGAAGCAATAGTCTTTTCAGATATCTCTGCTTCTTCTTTTTCTGATAATACTTTTTTATTAAGTATTTCATTAATATTATTATAAATATTTTCTTCATTATTATACATTTCTATTAATTGCAGCTTAACTTTGTTCCTTATATCTAATGATATGAACCATAAAATATATTTATCCATTATATGCCTCCTATACAATTTTGCCAAATATATTTTTTCTGTAATTTAATGACTCCATGATATGGTAATCTTCTATTTTGTCCGTTCCATCTAAATCAGCCATTGTTCTTGCAACCTTAATAATCTTTGTATATGCTCTAATGGATAAATCATTTCTTTGGTAACATTCCTGGATAAGTTTTTTTGCTCCTATTGATATTCGACATAATCTTAAAACATCTTTACCTACTATTTCAGAATTATATTCGTATTTTGTATCCTTCAACCTAAATTTCTGCATTTCGCATGCAGCCATCACCCTTTGTCGCATATTGTCAGAATTATTTTTTTCTTTTGTAATAGCAACTTCATCCACTTGTACTCTTGGAACATAATTTAGCAGATCAATTCTATCCATTAATGCCCCTGACATTCTGCTGGCATATCTTTTTATTTCTAGAGGTGTACAGATGCACTTTTCTCCATGTCCTTCCAGCATCTTACCACAAGGACAAGGATTAAATGCTGCTACAAGTACAAACTTACTTGGCAATATGTAACTTTCATTAGCCCTTGATATATGTATTACACCCTCTTCTAAGGGCTGTCTTAAAGAATCTAATATGTCCCTGCGAAATTCTAACATTTCATCTAAAAACAATACACCATTATGTGCCAGCGTTATCTCTCCTGCCCTTATTTCACTTCCTCCACCAATCAATGCCGCCTTGGTAATGCTATGATGTGGAGCCCTAAAAGGCCTTTTTACAAAGTATCCATCTTTAATTAAGCCAGATACACTATAAATTTTTGCAACCTCCATCTGTTCTTCTATGGTAAGCGGTGGAAGTATTGAAGGAAGTGCATTAGCTAGCATGCTTTTACCAGAGCCTGGCGAACCATATAAAGCAACATTATGTCTACCTGCTGCCACTATTTCCATAGCTCTTTTTGAAGAATACTGTCCAAATATATCGCCATAATCTAACTCATATCTGTACTGCTGCCTATTATCTTTCTTTCCTTCATAAGGCAACAGGTCCTCATTTGTTATATATGAAACTACTTCCTTAAGATTTCTAAATGGATAGAAATTTCCAAGCATAAAACTTCTAATTTCCTTTAAATTCTCTAAGGGGAAAATAAAATTTTTCTTATTTTTTGTATCGCCTTCAAATATTATTGGAATTGAGCCTTTTACTCCTTTCTAATCTCCATTTATAGATAATTCTCCTAAGACTACATATTCATCTAACGGTATCTGCTTAATTTGATTTGATACCATTAGTATTCCCAAAGCTATAGGAAGATCCAGCATTGTTCCTACTTTTCTTACATCTGCTGGTGCTAGATTAATTATTATCCTGCCTAAAGGAAATTTAAAACCACTATTTACAATAGCTGCCCTGACTCTCTCTCTTGCTTCTTTTACAGAAGCGTTTGGCAGCCCAACTATTGCAAAAGACGGAAGTCCATTCATGATATCTACTTCTACATTGATGAGCACTCCATCTAATCCATGATGAGTTGCGCTTATAATATTAATTGCCATAATTATCACCCTTTTTCATTATTGACACAGTTATAATAATTCTAATCATCAGCTGAATATTTTTTATCCTTTTGTCGATGATTCATTATAGGAGGTGATCAAATGAAATCCTATAATAAAGATATAGGCAGCTATACCGAAAATATAGCTGCCACCTATCTATTAAGCAATGGATATTCTATTTTAGACAGAAATTACAGAAATAAGTTTGGAGAAGTAGATATTATCTGCCAGAAAGATAATCTTATTATTTTTGTTGAAGTAAAAAGCAGGTATACAAATTCTTTTGGAAATCCATTAGAATCTGTATCCTGCCATAAACAGAAAAAAATTATCCTGCTTTCAAAATTCTACATATTATATAAAAAACTTTCTGATTTCAATATCAGATATGATGTAATTGAAATATATCTCAATCATCTAAATAACACATATGAAGTGAATCATTTAGAAGATGCCTTTAGATGTTACTAGTCACCTAGAATATTCTTTAAGAATGATCTTCTGTGTATTTCACAAGGACCATACTCTTTTATTGCATCAATATGTTTTGAACTTCCATAGCCTGCATTACCTTCAAAACCGTACATAGGATATGTTAGTGCGTATTCTTTCATAAGATTATCTCTGTATACTTTAGCTACTATTGAGGCAGCTGCTATAGATGCAGACTTAGTATCACCTTTAATCACTGCTTTATTATCTATTTCAATCCCCTTAACAGTATATCCATCTGATAAAACTAGCTCCGGTGTTACAGATAATGTATTACAACTTTCTAGAAAAATCTCATTATTACATACACCTATACCTTTAGAATCTATTTCTTGTGACGTTCTTAATGATATTTTATAGGCACGAGCTTTTTCTTTAATGAGTGCCGCT
>CAKVNP010000110.1 GCA_934777095.1 uncultured Clostridium sp.
TGCTAGCATAAATACTATTGGTTATTCTTACTACTAAAGCTAAAATAAATCCTAAAACAGCAGCATATAAAAATTGCTGTCCATCTAAATGCATCATTCCAAAAAATAATCCTATTACAATTGATGAAATATACACATTCTTTTCTTCATATCCTGATAATACTATTCCTCTCATAGTAATTTCTTCTGTTATTGCAGGCATAACTGCAAATAATAATAAGAAAACTATATAAGGCGTATCTATAATGCTTGTTACAACTTCCCCAATATTATTATTAAAAAACAGCTGTGATATTAATGAACAGAATGTTACTATAGGCTGGCAAGCAAAGGATAATACAATTAATAATAATATATCTACAAAATTAATCTTATTAAGCTTTAATATTTCTTTAGCTGATTTCTTAGATATTAAAATATATATAATAGCTGGAATAATAAACACTAAAAAATGTGATAAAAACAATTGTATTCGTATATCCGTAATTTTAAATATATTGCTTAATGCTCGTAATACATTACTTCCGAAAGTTTCTAGTAATAGAATAATTAAAAAATATAGATTTGCCTTAACTACTTTTTTCATAGTCGTCTCCCCTTCTAACTCATCTCATCATATTATATATTATTTTGCATAACCCCAGCTTCTCAATATGTATATTTTTATTTTATCTTGTTAATACTACTACTGAAGTGAATAAACTTCATAGTTAATCGCCTCTCCCCCATTTTATTTATATACAAGAGTAATCCCTTTAATCTAAATTTTTTAGATTAACGGGATTATTTTCTTTTCTACTTATATCCGTTTTTTATAAGCTCGAGCCTTAATAAATTTAATGCATTCATTGTCGCTCTAGTTCTTACTTTATCTCTATCTCCTTGGAAATTACACTTCTGTACAACTGTATTTCCTTTTATGCATACTCCTATATAGACTAAGCCTACTGGTTTTTCTTCAGTACCACCACCTGGTCCTGCTATACCAGTTGAGACTATGGAAACATCTGAGCCACTAGCTTTGCATATCCCTACTGCCATCTCTTCAGCAGTTTCTTTGCTTACAGCTCCGTATTTATCTAAAGTTTCTTTTTTTACACCCAGTCTTTTCATCTTGGCTTCATTAGAATATGTTACTGCTCCTTCTAAAAATGAACTTGATACACCAGGATAAGAGATTAATTTTGCTGCTATCATTCCTCCAGTACATGATTCTGCGGTAGAAACAGTAAGCTTATTTTCACATAACATTTCCGCAACTTTATGTTCTAAGCTAATTTCACCTTCACCATAAACTTTTTCTTTTAATATTGCTCTTATTTCCTCTTCCACTGGCTTTATTAATTTATCACATAATTCTTCTGATTTTTCTTTTGCAGTTATTCTTAATGTAACATCAACATCTTTAGCATATGGGGCCACAGTTGGATTCTTTCCATTTTCAATTAAATGTCCAACCTTTTCAGCCATAAAGCTTTCGCCCATTCCAAATACCCTTAATGTCTTAGATTTAATTATGGTATCTGTATTCTTTGCTAGATATGGCTCTATATACTTTTTAAACATAGCTGTCATTTCTCTTGGAGGACCTGGTAATATGATCATAGTCTTTTTATTTTCTTCTATGATTACCCCTGGCGCTGTACCACACTCATTAAATAAAATCTTTGCTCCTTCAGGAAAATATGCCTGCTTTAAATTATTACCTTTTACTTCCTTATCCTGCTTTCTAAAATAGTCTTCTAACCAGCCAAGAGCTTCTTGATTTAATACTAGTTCTTTTCTGAAAAACTTAGCAGCAACATCCTTGGTAAGATCATCTTGTGTAGGCCCTAAACCACCTGTTGTTATTACTAAATCACATTTATCAAAGGCCTCTTCTACTGCACTTAACATTCTTTCTTCATTGTCACCTATAACCTGCTGCTTAAATATATCTATTCCAAGTAATGCTAACTCCTTAGATAAAAACTGGGCATTGGTATTTACTATATCGCCTAATAATATTTCAGTTCCAATTGAAATGATTTCTGCTTGCATTTATGACACCTCTATTTATCTTATATTAATAATTAATTATATCACTATATTTATTTTTAAGGCAAATAATGTTAATATGTATTCCCCTTAAATTTAAAATCTCTAAAGCTATAGCTTTAGAGATGCTGTCTACTTATACTTATTTGCACTAATATAATAATCTCCTACTAAATCTACACCCTCTTCCAATATAATAAAGTTTCCTTCTTTTAGCATAGATGTTATTATATTTTTGTATTGCCTATTAGAAGAATCTAAAGTTATAGTGAAATTATCATTCTTATCTACGATGCCCATATAATCGTAAATATCACTATATTCACCTAATCCTAACTTACCTCTTATATCCATCCTATAGTCTGGCATATTAAATCCTCCTATTTTTCTTTCATCTATCCCCTCAACTTTAATTTCAATAAAAGCTTCTAACATAAATATAATTTTACCCATTAATATTTTATGTAGTTATGTAATATTTTATTCAAAATAATTTTTAATGATTTTAATAAAAAAAGCTATATTATAACCGTTATCTTATATAACTGTTTTTAATATAGCTTCCTTTATTTATATTATGCCTCTGCTCTTAGTTTTCTTGTATCTTCCAAAATCTTTGCTAGTTCACTTTCAGGAACTTCCTCATATCTTAAGAACTCACTCTTAAAGCTTCCCCTTGCTTGAGTCATTGATCTTAAATCAGTTGCATAATTAAACATTTCAGCCATAGGAACTTCAGCTATAACCTTTTGCTCACCATCAACCTGTTCCATCCCAATAACCCTTCCTCTCTTTTTATTTATATCGCCCATAACGTCACCCATATATTCATCAGGCATAACTACTTCAACACTCATAATAGGTTCAAGCAAAATAGGTTTAGCCATTTCTAAACCCTTCTTATATGCTATTGATGCAGCAACTTTAAAAGCCATTTCTGATGAATCTACTGGATGATATGAACCATCATATAAAGTAGCCCTTAAGCCAATAACTGGGTATCCTGCAAGAACACCTGAAGTCATGCATTCTCTTAACCCCTTCTCTACTGCTGGAATAAAGTTTCTTGGAACTGCACCGCCAACAACTTTATCTACAAAATCTAAATCAAATTCGCCATCATTCCTTGGTTCAAACTTAATCTTAACATCTCCATATTGTCCATGACCGCCTGACTGTTTCTTATGTTTTCCTTGTACATCAGATTTACCTTTTATTGTTTCCCTATATGGAACCTTTGGCATTTGAAGTGTTACATCAACACCAA
This sequence comes from uncultured Clostridium sp., assembly GCA_934777095.1. Classification (GTDB taxonomy): domain Bacteria; phylum Bacillota; class Clostridia; order Clostridiales; family Clostridiaceae; genus Clostridium. The sequence goes on from CAKVNP010000110.1 coordinate 3,305, forward strand.
ACTTATTTTTTATTCTGCTAGCTATTACTTCCAAATGAGTTTCACCTAATCCCCAGATGACAGTTTCTGCATTTTCCTTGTCTCTCTCTATTTTAAATACTGGGTCTTCTTCTATTAATTTTGATAATGCCTGTGATATTTTATCTTCATCACCTTTTGACTTAGGCAATATGGCCATTGGCATTACTGCAGCTGGCAAATTAATAGGATCATACATTATATTTAATTGCTGATCGCAAAGAGTATCCCCTGTAGTTGTATATTGCAGCTTTGCAACAGCGCCTATATCTCCTGCAATAATTTCATTAGCAGGCTGCTGATTTTTTCCTCTCATAAAGAAAAGATGATTTAACTTTTCTGTCTTTTCTTTATTTGTATTCTTTATTACAACTTCACCATTAATTTTACCGGTAATTACTCTAAATAAAGATATTTTACCTACGAATGGATCTGCTATAGTCTTAAATACGAAAGCTGAAAATGGTTTTTCTTCGTCAATATTTATGAAAACCTCTTCATCTTTATCAATATCTTTAGCCTTTTGAGCTATTGAATATTCTGGTGATGGGAAACAATCAATAATATTATCAATCATGGATTTAATTCCAATAACCTTTGTGGCACTTCCACATAATACTGGAGCAATTTCTGCTTGTGAGCAACCTTTAATAAATCCTGAATAAATATCCTCGTTACTTAATACTCCGTCTTCCAAGTATTTTTCTAATAATTCTTCATCTGTTTCTGCAATAGACTCCATAATCATTTGTCTGCATTCTTGTACTTTATCTATTAAATTTTCTGGGATTTCTATTTCTTCCATCTTTCCAGTTTTATTATTCTGCTTAAATGCCTTTTGAGAAATTACATTTACTATCCCACAAAAATCATTTTCCTTGCCTATTGGATATTCAATAGGTACTACGCTCATTCCAAACTTTTCTTTCATTTGTTCTATAGTTTTATCAAAGTCAGCATTTTCTCTATCCATCTTATTAACAAAAAAAGCCCTTGGAAGTTTTATCTTATTACAGTATTTCCATGCTTTTTCTGTTCCAACTTGTACTCCTGAAACAGCGCATACAACAATTGTAGCAATATCAACTGCTCTCATACCTTGCATCATTTCGCCTTGAAAATCAAAATATCCAGGCATATCCACAATATTTATTTTAGTATCTCTTTCTTCTATTGAAGAAATTGATGTTGATAATGATATACCTCTTTTCTTTTCTTCTTGATCATAATCCATTATTGTTGTTCCATCTTCTATTTTTCCAAGTCTATCAGTGGTACCTGTATGAAATAATAAAGCTTCAGCTAAGGAAGTCTTTCCTGTAGCTCCATGACCTACTAACCCTACATTTCTTAAATTCCTAAAACTGTAGTCTTTCATTAATTTATAGGCAATGCCAACAGGCATTACCCGTTCACCCACCTTTCTTTATATAGATTATTTTTAATACTTTAGCTAAACTTATAAACCATATTAATATATATATACTAAATCTCTATGATTTTTCCTTCATGAATAGTACAAAATTTTACCAAATATTAGATATGATTAGCTTTCCACATTAAGATAAAAATATTCCTCTATTCTATATTTAATATCACATAAATTCCTTCCCCTTCCCCCTGAACTTATTTTTACATTATTAATAGTATTTATACATGAATTAGTAAAAAAAAAGACATATACGTTTAAAGTATATGTCTTTGATATATTATATTGCTATTCCTACACCTGGTCCTAATGGTAATCCTAATACATACCATACTACTAATAGTAGAGACCAACCAATTAACAATGCGATTGAATATGGAAGCATAGTTGAAATTATTGTTCCTGCACCTGCTTCTTCATCATATTTTTGTGAGAAGGCCACGATTAAAGCAAAGTAGCTCATTAATGGTGAAATTAAGTTAGTTGTTGAATCACCTATTCTATATGCCATTTGAGTAAGAGCTGGTGAATAACCCATTTGCATTAACATTGGTACGAATATTGGTGCCATTATTGCCCATTTTGCTGAAGCTGATCCCATGAATATATTTATAAAAGCTGAAACTAATATAAATAATAGTATTAGTGGAATTCCCTTTAAGCCTATATTTTGTAAGAAATCTGCCCCTTTAACAGCTATAACTGTCCCCATATTTGTATAGCTGAAGTATGCTACGAATTGAGCAGCAAAGAATACTAATATTATGTATCCACCCATAGTTGACATGCTTTTACCCATTAAGTTGATAGCGTCATCGCTTTTCTTTATTACTTTTGCACCTATACCATATGCAATACCTGGTACTAAGAATAATAAAGATATTACTACAACAATTGAACTCATAAATGGTGAAGTTAATATTTCACCGTTTGTTTGGTTTCTTAATATACCTGGAGCTTTAATTACTTCTTTTGTTATTGGATCAAATTCACCTTTACCTCCAATTAATAAAGCAAAAGCAATAATTGTTAATACTAATCCTATACCAGCAAATTTTAATCCTCTTCTTTGTTCATCTGTTAAACTTGTTAATTTTTCTGTAACGTTTCCTTTATATTCACCTAATCTTGGCTCAACAATTTTTTCAGTTACTATTGTTCCTATTATTGTTATTAAGAATGTTGATGCAATTAAGAAGAACCAGTTATCACTTACCCCAACTTCCATTGGAGTTGCTGATAATTTAGCAGCTTCTGTTGTTATCCCTGCTAATAATGCATCTGTTGAACCAACCATAAGGTTAGCACTAAATCCTCCTGATACCCCAGCAAATGCTGCTGCTATACCAGCTAATGGATGTCTTCCAAAACTCATAAATATTACTGCACCTAAAGGTATTAATACAACATACCCTGCATCAGATGCTATACTTGACATTACTCCAGCAAAAACAACTACTACAGTTATTAATTTCTTTGGAGTGCTTGTTACTAACTTAGTTAATAATGCTCCTATAAGGCCTGTCCCTTCTGCAACACCAACACCTATTATAGCAACTAAAACAGTTCCTAATGGTGCAAATCCTGTAAAGTTTGTTACAGCTGATGTAAACATATATCTTATTCCCTCAGGACTAAGTAAGCTTACTATAGAAGCTGTCATATCTGTTATCTCATTAGTTGTTCTATCTAAAGCGGTATAATTAACTGATACACCCATCTTAGCAAATATTTGTGATAAAACAGCTATTATTACACATAGTGCAACAAATATCATTGCAGGATGCGGTAATGCATTCCCGACTTTTTCTATTGATCCTAAAAAGCCTCTCTTTTTCTCTTTCATATCCTTTTCCTCCTTAGCTTATTCTCATTTATATTTATGTTTTATCCTTTTTGCAAGTTTTGAAATAAATAATTTCATTTCTTGCTTTTTATTATATATGCCATTTCATTAAAAATCAAACATTTTTTTAATTTTTTTATAAAAATATTCACTTTTAAGCTACTTATTTAATAAATAATCTGGTATTTTTTAATCTTTTAATCATTATCTTGTCATTATTTACGAATTATTAATTAATAATAAATGAAAGTTAAAAAATAAAAACTATTAATAATGCATTTTATGCATTACTAATAGTTCCATTTTTGATATTTTTACTTGTTTTCTTCCTAAATAAAAAGATTATAT
>CAKVNP010000111.1 GCA_934777095.1 uncultured Clostridium sp.
GTTTAAATATTTTGAATTTGAAGATAGTGATTCCCATTTAAATGAAACTTCTTTCAATTATGTAGATTTATATGATACTCCTGAAAAAATAATTTTGTATTTAAGTTCAAAAGCGAAAGTAATTGGAATTTCAGCAACAGGAACTATTAAAACAGTTACAGGTAATTATGATTTAAATTATTTTGAGAGTAAACTAAAGGAGAACTTTATATATATTCCTGATGGAGTTTATAGGAGGATTAAAGGTGAATTAGAAGGAAAGTGGGAGCAATATAATTTAGGTAAAATAAAAATTAATACAGAGATAGTTAATTTTAATAAAGGTCATTTAGAAATTGATGAAAGAATTAAGGATATTTTTGTAGAAAAATCATTAGTAAGTAAATATAAGAATATATTGATGATTAATGCAGGAAATCAAGAATATATTTGGAAAAGGTATTGTAATATTTTTGAGGTAATAAAACAATTTGTTATTCATGATGATATAAAATCATTCTTATGTTTGAATATGATATTGCCTAAAACACAAGGAAATAAAAGTAGTTTTGATTTAGAGATATTTAAAGATGCTATAACAGATTTAGCTCAGTTATATAATAAAGACTTAAATGGTAGCAATATCAGAGTACTTAAGAGCGAACATTTTGAGGAAGATAAGAAGGATATATTAGATCAACTTTATAAAAATAATAAGATATTAATCATGTCTACTTATAAAACTATTGGTGCTGGACAGAATCTGCAATATGAGGTTCAAAATATTGAAAGATATATTAAAATCGGTGAGATAACAAGTGAAAATGATTCTAGACTTAAGAAAAAAGATATAGATGCTATTTTTTTAGGAGAAATAACGAACTTAGCTGTAAATATATATAATAGTGAATTATTTGATAAGGAAAGTTTATTAAAGTATTTTTTACAAATCGAATATTTATATGAAAATGATGAAATTAGCTATGGTACACTAGATAGACTAATAAAGTTAGGATTTAAGAAATATTCTAAAAGTGAAGAGTATGGAAGTGAATATAAAGAGCTAAGTAAATCTAAAAGTATTAGAAGGCAAGCTACCCGCGATGTTATGCAAGCAATAGGAAGAATGTGCAGAACATATGTAAAAAATCCCAATATTTATATTTATACAGTTGAAGAATTAATTGAAAAAGTGGATGTTCAATGTATTTCAGATAAAATATTGAGTCCAGAAATGAAAGCATTTGTTGGTATGGTTAATAGTATGGGATATAAGTATAGTGAAGATGAGAGTAAAATCATAAACAGAGCTGAAAGAATTTCTTCAAAAGGTAAACATTTTATAATGAGAATATTATCTCGAGGATGGGATGTAGTAGTGGATTTTAATAATGATAAAGTAGTATTTAAAAATAGTATAAGATGTGAAGATAGATTTGTAGCAGAGGTTAGCCAGGATGAAGCTAGACTTTCAAAAGTGCTTGAATATAGAGGATTAAAGGAATACTTTAAGGAAAAAGGATATGCTTTAGAATTTAAGAAAGATAAATATATTTTAAGCCCTGTATTATTTAATAATATTTATAAGGGTGCTTTAGGAGAAGAGGTAGGAAGATTTATTTTAAGGAGCGAACTTGGATTAGAGCTGAAAGAAATTGAAGAGCCAGATAAGTTTGAATTTTTTGATTTCATGATTTCAAAAGATGTATATATTGATTTTAAACACTGGAAACAAAATTATAGGCAGAACAAGACAAGAGATGAATATAAAATAGAAATTAAAAATAAGCTTAGAGAAATTAATGGTAAGAGAGTATATATAATTAATATTTTAGCAGAAAGTGAATTTGCACAACACGTTGAAAACGATGGAGGAATTATTGAAATACCATGTTTGTTAAATGATGATGGAAATGCAAATGTTAAAGCATTGGAGATTTTAAAGGAGGAAATATTAGGTGATAATTAATAATAAGATTATAGCTGAAGTTAATAAGAAAAAGATTCAAGAAGATTTTGATATTTATAAATTAACTAAGGAAGGAAAACAAGACTTTTATAAAAATAACGTATTAGATTTACCGACAGGTGAATTTAAGGCGAGATCAGTAGTTTATACATGGGGTAATGTATGGTATGCACTGTTTGATAAAAATAAAGTTGATAAAGAAAAGTTTAAAAAGGTTATAAATGATGAATCACCTAATACTAGAGTAGAAAAAGTTAATATATTAGAGGAAGATATTTATAACAATATTTTGGTTCAACTAATTATTAATATGTTATACAGTAAAGATGTACAAACAGAATATCATAATATAACAGGTAAATTATATTTTCTATGTAATGATTGGATGAAGAAAGATAGTAATGATAAGTTGAAAACATTTTATTGTTTAAAACTATCAATAAGTCCTGATATGTATATGAAATTAGAAGTTGAGACATTTAGTAGAGTGGATTGTTTTAAAGAAATAAAATTTAAATATAAGCCACAATATGTATTTGATAAAAATAGTAAAGCTTTTAGGAAAAAGCTTAAAAATGATGATTTTAATGAGGAAGAAATATTTATTCAGAAAAGCTTGAATTCAAAAAAACATAACACTGTACCATTTTTAGATTTCAAATCATATAAGAATTTTAAGAAATGTAAGGTGGGCGTATTAGCTAAATTTATGTCAGATGTAGAACAAGAATTACATGAATATATTACTATTAAAAATGGTGAGTATGAGAATTATATTACTTTTGATAGTAGTATAAATAATGATTTTGAAAATAAAAATTATACAGAATTACTTAAGGATAAGAAATTCATAATTGAAGATTTGGTAAATACTACAAAATCAAAAGAGCTAATTGATAAAATAATTATTGATTTAAAAACCGAATTTAAAGTAAATGCTAGAAGAGGAAATTTAAATAAAGATGCATATAATTTAAGAATTATAAATGTTCCTGAATACTATAAAGAAAATGAATTAGAAGATCCACATGATAATGTGGGAGACAGTATTGTAGTTCAGCATAGAACTATAGAAAGTTTTAAGTCATTTGATGATTCAAGTAGTGAATATAAAATTAAGCAAAATAATAAAAGGGAAAAAGCAACATTAGTAAAGATTATTCAAGAGTTAATAATAAAAGATAATTTAATTAATAAAAAGTTATCTTTAGTCAATTGGAAAACTTGTAATTATGAGAATTCATGGGTTTTTGTGAAGAGAAAAAAAGTTGAATATAATAATGATAATGAAAAAAAGGAAAAGTATATTTATTGTAAAATGGAAATATTCAAAGATGGAACATTTAGTTTAGAATATTTTGATGATAGTAAAGATTATCCTTTAGATAGCGAATTTAATAATATTGAAGCTGTATTTGATAAGTACAAATATAATAGCACTAGGGCAATTGAAGGTATATTCTATAAATCAAAAGACAATATTAATACAATACTAGCTACAGAACAGTATACTATGCCCAATTATAGAAGATTAGAAGAAGTAATGAAAATAACACATGATGATGAAAAATTATCAGTACTAAATATTATTGGTTGTTTAAATAATCTTTGTAGTGATGACCAAGATATTATACATAGGAGAAATGAATTAGTCGATGAGTTAAGTACATTACCTAACTATGCAACTAGAAAAGAAATAAATAAAAAGTTGAACATTAGAAAATCTGCATCAAAGTTAATTAATAAATATATTTATGATAAAACAGGTATTCTAATTAATGGTGAAGTAAAGAGTGAAAAAAATAGAGATGAGTATTTTATACCAATTTTAGATATCAAGTATTTCTATATTAATAAAATACTATATTATTTTGTTGGGGTTGAGGCTAAAAATTTACAACAGTCATTTAATAATGCGTGTGTAATTCGTCAAGTTGTAGCAGATGAAGAAAATGAGTTTGAAGAAATTATAAGACTTTTAAAAGTTGAGTTTGTTAGAAATGGATTGAATACAGTAGTACCATTTCCATTTAAATATTTAAATGAAGCCTTATCGAGATATTAAAAGAGAGAATCTGTAGTAGAATATTTATGTTTTGCTATAGATTTTTTTAATTAGAGTAACAGAATGTATGTTTAGAGGGATAATATTGATATAGAAGAAAGGAGTAGTATTTATGTTAGGTGCAGTTATTGGTGATATAGTAGGTTCTCGTTTTGAATGGAATAATCATAAATCAAAGTATTTTGAGCTATTTACTAAGGAATGTTCTTTTACAGATGATACAGTAATGTCTCTGGCTATTGCAAAAGCGATTATGAAAAGTAAAGAGTATTATAGTGATTTAAGTGAGAAAGCTGTTGAGTATATGCAGGGAGTTGGTAGACATTATCTTAACTGTGGATATGGCGGTATGTTTAGAAGATGGATGCATACTAATGATCCAGAGCCTTATAATAGCTTTGGAAATGGTGCAGCTATGAGAGTAAGTGCCTGTGGTTTTGCTGCAAAGACTTTAGAAGAAGCAATGCTATTATCTGAAAAAGTAACTGCAGTGACACATAATCATCCAGAAGGAATTAAAGGTGCAGAAGCTACTGCTGTTGCGATTTATCTTGCAAGGACTGGCAAAAGTATTGCAGAAATAAGGGAATATATTAATAAAAATTATTATCCAATGGATTTTACTTTAGATTCTATAAGAGATAGTTATAAATTTAATGAAACATGCCAAGGAACAGTACCACAAGCAATGATGGCATTTTTTGAATCCACTAGCTTTGAAGATGCTATTAGAAATGCTATTTCTATTGGGGGAGACAGTGATACTATTGGAGCTATTACAGGTGGAATTGCTGAAGCTTATTATGGAATACCAGAAGAAATACGAAAAGAGGCAGTAAAGTTTTTAGATAAGAGATTGTTAAAAATTGTAATTGATTTTGAAAGCACATTTTAAGATAAATGAGTGTTATATGGAGAGAGTAAGACAAATAAGTTATAATATTTAGTAGTTAAAATAATTAATATGAGGGTGAAAATATGCAAGAAACAATAGAAAGAATAAGAAAATTTAGAAATGATAGAGAGTGGTCAAAGTTTCATACTCCAGAAAATATTGCTAAGGCAATAAGTATAGAATCAGGAGAATTACTAGAGCATTTTTTATGGGATAATAACTTTAATAAAGAAGAGGTATGCGATGAATTAGCAGATGTGTTAGTATATTGTATACATATGGCGGATTGTTTAGGGGTAGATATACAAGAGATTATTAATAGTAAGATGGATAAAAATGAGAAAAAGTATCCTATTGAAAAGTGTAAAGGTACTAGTAAGAAATATACAGAATTATAGTATAAATGAAAGGTATATATAGTATTGGAAGAAAGTATATTTTAGATTAGTAAGTTAGTGAGGGATAAGATGAGTAATTTATATAAACATTCATTAACAATAGATAAACATCAAGCAATGATTGATATTACAGAAACTATTAGAGAGGATATAAAAAATAGCGGAGTTAAAGAGGGGATAGCTATAGTATATTGTCCGCATACAACAGCTGGTATTACCATAAATGAAAATGCTGATCCTGATGTAGTTAGAGATCTGATTTATGGATTTGAGAAGGTTTATCCAACTAATGATAAAAATTATAGGCATTTTGAAGGAAATTCTCATGCGCATATGAAATCATCAACTATGGGGGCATCGCAGACTCTTATTATTAATGATGGAAAATTAATTTTAGGCTGCTGGCAGGATGTATATTTTTGCGAATTTGATGGGCCAAGAAAGAGAAACTTCTATGTGAAAATTATGGGAGGGTAAAAGCCGTAATTATTACTAAATTTTTTTAATAGAAAAGATCAGAAGTAAAAAATAAAATGGAAAAAAATGATGTATTGAAATGTTAAATTAAGATGATATAATAAGTTTATAGACAACCTGAGATGTACGAAACAAGTAGCTTATTATATTCAACCTACATTACATTTACGGGATTTGCAAGATGTTTAAGGATATTGGACTTCAGAAATTTGTAATATGTGTAGCATGTATTATTGCAGAAGATAATAGAATTAAATTGCGCGGAGCCCACCTGCGAGCTGCAGGTTATGAATATATAAGTGAACGGCATTTTGGGATTAATTATAAATTATTTATAATTATAATGTTGAAGTTTAAAGGATATTTTCCTTAGTGAGAGCGTATGAATTTTAATAGTTCATACGCTTTTTTTATAGGTAAAATATTATATAAGCTAAGAATAATATGTTTATTTTCAATCCACTGCTGATTTGCGGTAGGAACTTGGAGTAACATGCATATACTTTAAAAAAGTCTTATTAAAATAGCTGATATTATTGAAACCACATAATCCAGCAATTTCACTAATGCTTTTAGTGGTAGTAGTAAGGAGATTAATACTTTGCATAATTCTATAGTGGTTAAGGTAATCAACGGCAGACATTCTCGTCATTAATTTAAAGAAACGACAGAATTGACCTTCGCAAAGTCCCGTAATGGAAGCAAGCTCATTAAGGGCGATTTTGCTGGCGTAATTTTTTTCAATATAGGTAATAACTAATTTTAGTCTTTCAATGCGATAATCGGTATCTTTTTTACTTAAAGTATCTGAGTTTTTTGAATTAGAAAATAGTAAAGACCATATTTCAAATAAACAGGCTTTAATTCTTAGTTCATAACAAATAGACTGTTCTAGATAAAGTTTACGAATTTTATTCAGTAAGAAACGAATTTGCTGGATCCATTCATCATCAGAAGAGAGTAACTCATTGAACATAAAATCATTATGATAAATTGGCGATAAATAATTTTGTTGGATGCTATCATTTAGGAAACTATCTAGTAAAGAAGTGCTAAAAACTACTGCAAAGAAATCAAAAGTAGACTTATCCATAGCTGATGCTGAATGAAGAAAATTTGGGTGAATAAAAAGTACATCTCCTTCTTTAACATGATAACT
>CAKVNP010000112.1 GCA_934777095.1 uncultured Clostridium sp.
AATTTATTCATACTTTTCTCCTTCTTCATAAGTTTGCTTAGTTAACTGTAATTAACTAAGTAAACTTTAGTTAACTAAGCTATATTTTTATTATACCACCATAATTCATTTTTTACCACAAAAAACACTAAAAATATATATTCTTTATATAAAAACTGCGCTTTTTCCTGAAAAAGCGCAGTTTTTATATAAAACGTTGATATTACTAGGTTTTTAAGGTATAATAAAAATAACAAAATACAAAACGCGCAGTTTTAAAAATAAAAAGCGCAGTTTTTTAAAAGGCAGATTTGGATTTGTAGCAGAAAGGAAATTTGAAATGAATTTAAATGATGAAATGCTCGATATGATGAAATTCTACGAATTTTATAAAAAAATGAGAGCAAGTGAAGAAAATAATAAGTTTACTGAAGAAATTAGTGATAATACAACAAAAACAGAGGGAGCAAATAAAAATTACGAAAATAAGATCTATAAAATAGAGGGAGCAAGTAAAAACAGCAAAAATGATGAAGAAAGTAATTCTTACAAAAAAAATTATCGTACTACTCGCCCACTAGATAAAGAAGAATACGAGCAAATAATTAAGTTATGCAGAGATGGTTTTACATATATAGATAAAAACACAGGGAGAGAGAAGAAATTCAGAGCCAATCCTCAGTTAGCTTTTGCTCTAGCACTGCAGGCCACTTTAGGTTTTAGAGCTAGTGATATTGTAAATTTAAAGGTAAAGGATTTTAACAGAAATAAATTCTCTGTTAAAGAAATAAAAACAGGAAAATGGCAGAACAGGGAAATGAATGAGCAGATGTATAACAGACTTCTTGAATACTGCTTAGAAAATAACTTAAGCAAAGAAGATTATATCTATCCTCATAAAGTAAGAAATATGCAGCAGCAGCTTAAAATCATTACAGATCATTTAGAATACAAAAACATTGGAACACATTCATTTAGAAAGCTATTTGCTCATACAATTTATGAAGCGTCCAATTATGATATTGAACTAGTAAGACATATGCTAAATCACGGTGATGTAAAGACTACTATGCGTTATCTAGGAGTAAGCGAAAAGAAATTAAAAGAAGTAAGCTCTAAAATTGATTTTTCTTATGCATTATATTAAAAAACAGGAAGAGACGTAGTTTTCAAAACTACGTCTCTTTATTATAGATTATTTAAATCATCAATTTTCTTTTGATGATTTCGGCCGGTAAAAATACCAACTAAAATAAATGCTACAAAACACCCTGCTGCAGCAATAATATCAATTATCATATCCACAGACATTATTTCTGTAAATTTGTCCAATACCAGATAACATATAAGATACTTAAATACAGGTTCTAAGGCGGCAATTATAGCTAAAGAATACCATATGCGTATTTTCTTTGTGAAAACTAAAAGATATATAATCCTAACATATACTAGCGATGCTAAAGTAATTGGTACTCCCCCTGTTAGCCACCACCCAGTATTAATAGTATTTTATTTTAATTATCATTATTGGGATAAATTGTAAAATATGCTATTATTAAATTAACTATCGAATATTACTTGCTGATATAAAGTTTTGTAATTTTATTGTTATTAGATAGGTAGTTAATATTATTAAATAATCTACTTTAGGGAGGTACAGTTATGAATAAAGACTCTTATCTATTTATTGATGGTTTACAGACACATAATATTAATAAGGTTAAAGCCGTGCCAAAATCTGATCTGCATAATCACTTTGTATTGGGTGGCAGCAGAAAATACATCTTAAATAAAACAGGCTGTTATATTCCACCTTATGATGGGATACTTGCTTCCATGGCTGAAATGGATAATTGGAGCAGTATCAATATTGGAGATAATTTTAATTCAAAAGAAATGAGAAAATTATTAATTGAAGCTACTTTTGTACAAGCTAAAGAGGATGGCGTTGCTATTTTAGAAATAGGCGAAGACGTGTGGGGACTTAATGAATTTTTTGATAACGATATAGACGAACTTATAGATGCTTTTATTTCAGCTAACAAAAAAATTGCTCCTGAAATTCATCTTCGTCTGCAGATAGGATTATCAAGACATTGTTCTATCCAATATTTAATGAAATGTTTAGAGAACTTTTGGGGGCGAACAGAATTTTATTCTATAGATTTATATGGAGATGAATCAGCACAGCCGATTGAAAACTTTATACCAATTTACCGTAAAGCTGAAGAAAACGGTTTAAGACTAAAAGCACATGTAGGAGAATGGGGTTCACCTGATGATATTATAAAAGCCGTAGAATTATTACATTTAAATGAGGTACAGCATGGAATTGCAGCTGCTGAATCAAAAACAGCTATAGACTTTCTGATTAGGAATAATATCAGATTAAATATCACTCCTACAAGTAATGTTAAATTAGGAAGAGTATCTAAAATGTCTACTCACCCTATCAGAAAACTATATAGAAGCGGTGTTAATGTAACCATAAACTCCGATGATATTCTCATTTTTGATTCCGATGTATCAAAAGAATACTGCAGGCTATTTAATAACGGCACACTTACTGCCACAGAACTGAACAACATCAGACTAAATGGGCTTCGCCATTTGCGTAAACCAAATAAGAAATCAGATAATTAAAAAGATAGGTTATAGCATAAGAAATATTTAATAATTTCTATTGCTATAAACCTATATGCAATTTGATATTATTTTAATGCCTTCTTCTATTTGTTCTAGAGTTAATCTTGAAAGTCCTAGTCTCATAGTACATGTTGGTGTATGATTTATTTCAAATATGTCTCCAGGAGTAAAAATAACTCCTTTTTTATAACATTTATTTAGCAGTTCTCTTGAGTCTACTCCATTTATGCCCACATAAATATGCAGACCTCCTTCTCCCCATACAAAGTCAGGTTTTAAGTATTTATTGATACATTCGATAGCAAATTCATATCTTTCCTTATATGATTTTCTAACCTTTTTTATCTGCTTATCAAAAGCACCTGAATGCAGATATTCATAAAGAATGCCTTGGTCTAAGAATGATGTATGTATGTTAATACATCTTTTAACACTTTCTAAAATATCAATTATCTTTTTATCTGCAAGTATCCAGCCTACCCTAATTCCAGGGAACAATATTTTTGAAAAACTTCCGATATAAACAACTCCGTTATTGCCATTATCAAGAGCTGCTATAGGAGCAATATGTGAACTATTATACATAAGTTCTTCATTAAAGCCATCCTCAATTATCGGAACATTATATTTTTTAAATAATTTATATACATCTGAACGTTTTTCACCACTCATTACTATTCCTGTAGGATTATGATAAGAAGGTGTTATATAACCGAATTTAATATCATTGTTCTTAAGTTTATCTTCTAGATCCACTATATCAATCCCGTCAGAATTTATTTTTACACCTAAAAGATTAAGATCTTTTATCTTCATAATTTTAATTGAAGTATTATGGGTAGGATTTTCGCAGAGAATGGTATCACCTGGTTTAGTGAAAGCTGAAATTACCATATAAAGACCTTCAGTAAATCCATTAGTAATGATTATATCTTTATCTGAAACATCTACCCCCTTCCCCTCCATATATTTAAGGAGATATTGAATTAATGGTTTATATCCTTGAGCATATCCGTAGTTCAGTATCTTATCTCCTTCAATAGAAATCCTATTTAAAAATGCTTTTTTAAATTCATCTAAGTCAAAAAGCGAACCATCCGGTGAAATACTTTTAAATGAAATTAATCCTTTTTCCCATGGAATTTCTGTTTTAACTATATCAAGTTCATCTGCTTGTTTTCCCACTGAGTTTACCCTATCCTCCCAGGATAATTTCCATGAATCAGCCTTTTTTACTTTTTGCTTCGAAATAAAAGTCCCTTTACCTTTTTCGGTGTATACTATACCTTCTGCTTCAAGATTTTCGTAAGCTGATATTACAGAATTCCTACTTACACCTAACTGTTTAGCAAGCTCCCTGGTAGCAGGAAGCTTACTTTCACTTATTATAGTTCCGTTATTAATCATTTCAATTATATACTTTTCAATTTGTGTATATATTGGTTCAATTTCATTAAAATTTATTTTTGGAAATATCAATATTTTTCACTCCTAAATTAGTGAGTACTGAATCATTTTATCTAAAAGCTCACTAAACTCATATCCCTTCGCCTTAGCACTTTTAGGTATTAAACTAGCAGAGGTTAATCCCGGTAAAGTATTTACTTCTAAGACATAAGGAATTCCATTACTTATAATCATATCAATTCTTGCATAGCTTTTGCAACCTAAAACATTCCAAATAATACTAGAAATTTCATTTACCTGCCTTTGGATATTATCTTCCAAGAAACATAATACTTCGTCAGATCCATTATCTTCATATTTAGAGGCATAATCGAAGAAAGAACCTTTCTTTGCTTTAATCATTAATGTAGGAAATACTTCTCCGTTTAAGACAAAAGAAGTTATTTCTTCCCCTTTAATATATTTTTCTATTATTACTTCATTATCAACCTTTAAGCCTTCTTCTACAGCATTCCTTACTTCTTCTGCTTTTGTAACAAAAAATGTTGCTACACTTGAGCCACCATTATTAGGCTTAATAAATATTGGATAACCTATTTCCTCAATAAGCCTATAATCTATCTCATTAGCTGACCTAACCAAACACCAAGGTGCAGTTGGCAATCCATGTGCTTTTGCAATATCTTTAGTCAGGGACTTATTCATACATATTGCACTAGTAAGTACATTACAGCCACTATAAGGAATTCCCATCACTTCTAAAATTCCTTGAACTGTACCATCTTCACCAAATCTTCCATGTAAGGCTATAAAAGCAAAATCTATATCTTTAATTTTATTAATAACATCTTTTTTTGAATCTATAACTATTGGAACAGCTTCATATTTTTCCTTATCTAAATTATTTAATACTGCAGTTCCTGATTTTAATGACACTTCTCTTTCAGTTGATATTCCGCCCATTAATACTCCTACTCTCATATATATCCACTCCTTTATATTTCTAGTTTATTATATGAAATTACCTTGTAACTAAAAAGGACCACTTTTACATTACTTTCTTCTTATAGTGGTACTATTACATTTGACATAATATATCTATTGATTTTATACTTACTTTATTGTATTTAGATAAGGAGATTATTACATGAATGAAGAAAAACTAGATAAGCTTTTAAACATTAAAACCTGCGGAGTACAAAAGGAATTTAATGAATCACTTCATTATAATAGATACGAGCCAACTTCATACTTGGCATTAAATGAACTATTTAAGAATTTTAAGATAAGTTCAGCGGATTCTATAATTGATTTTGGCTGTGGAAAAGGAAGACTAAACTTCTATGCCAATTATAATTTTGGAACTTATGTTACCGGCATTGAAATGAATACATTTTATTACAAGGAAGCTTTAGAAAATACCTCATCATATTTTAAAAAGCATTCCAAAAATACAGATAAAATATCATTTATCAACTGTTATGCTCAGGATTACGAAATTAAAAATAATGATAATATATTCTATTTTTTTAATCCATTTTCCGTTCAAATATTTATGTCTGTAGTTGAAAACATCCTACTTTCTGTTGATAAATGCTATAGAAAAGTACATATAATTTTATATTATCCTTCTGATGATTATACATATTACTTAGAAAACTGTACTTTCTTTAAATTAACCAAGGAAATAAGATTAGAAAATCTTTACCACAAAGATAACAGACAAAAAATGCTTATTTATACGCTAGAGTATTAATATAATGATGAATAATGAGTTAATGTGGAAACTCCTTAGGTAATTTCAAAATTTATTATAAAATGAAACTCCCGAAGGAGTTTCAGCCACAATTCATAATTCGTCATTTTTACTACTATTCTACTTTTAAGTAATTTAAAGCATAGTCTACTAAGATATTTACTGCTGCTAAAAGTCCTTCTTCATCAAGATCAAAACAAGTACCATGAAGAGGTGAACATGTATCAGGTTTCTGATTATTTCTAGTTCCCACTTGTATATAAGCTCCTGGAACCTTTAATAGATATTCTGCAAAATCATCTGCACCTAATGTTTTTAACCCATCAGTTACTATATTTTCTCTTTCTAGGATTCTTTCCGCAACTTTTACCGTTTCTAAACATACCTCCTTGTCATTAATAACAGGTGAAGCATAATCCAGGAATTCCACTTCAGCATCAGCTCCATACG
Organism: uncultured Clostridium sp.; assembly: GCA_934777095.1. Classification (GTDB taxonomy): domain Bacteria; phylum Bacillota; class Clostridia; order Clostridiales; family Clostridiaceae; genus Clostridium. Next base: position 6,239 of record CAKVNP010000112.1, read on the forward strand.
TTGATGCAATATTCTTGGATATTTCCATTACTAATTTATTAGTTTTATTTCTTGATTCAATTGAATATGCTCTTGTTGTACCTTCAAGAATAGCCTCACTTGCTACAGCATTGTATTGAGTCCCTGCTTTCATTACTCCTATTCCAACAACTACTGTATCTAAAGGATCTGTATGTCTACTTACTATACTTTGCAGGTTAGTTACTATCTGACTTCCTATATATAATGCATCTATTCCTTTATGAGGTGTTGACACATGTGCGCTTTCGCCTTTTACCGTAACCTTAAAATAATCACAAGAAGCTCTGATTGAACCAGGTACTACAGCAGCTTCTCCTACATTTAAATTAGGAGTAACATGATAGCCTAATATTCTTTCTACCTTATCTAAAGCACCTTCTTTAATAAATACTCTAGCGCCTTGTCCAATTTCTTCTGCTTGTTGAAAGAAAAATCTTATCTCTCCACCGAATTCAGCTTTTTTTTCATTTAAGATTTTAGCAGCTGCCAAAAGCGATGCAGTATGTCCATCATGACCGCAGGCATGTGTAACACCATCAGCTTTCGAACGATAAGGAACATCTTTAGCATCCTGAATATTTAAAGCATCAATATCACATCTTAAAGCAATAATTTTATCAGATACCTTATTTCCTTTAATAGATGCAAGAATTCCTGTATCCCCA
>CAKVNP010000113.1 GCA_934777095.1 uncultured Clostridium sp.
TATCTAATTTTAAAATGGATTATAAAAAGTTAAGGGAAATAGATAAAAAAATGCTTTTTTCTATTATTTTTATTGCGGTATTTGGGATAATTAATATATATTTGGCTACAAAGGCAAACTACGGACTTAGTTACATAAAGAAACAATCGTTATTTTTTATATTATCATTAGTAGTACTTTATTTTGTATTGGCTGTTGATTATAGCATGATAGTAGGGTTTACAAATCTCTTCTATTGGGGATCTGTGCTATTGCTGATAGCTACTTTAGTTCTTGGAACTACTGTTAATGGGGCTCAAGGTTGGATTAGATTTGGTCCTTTATCACTACAGCCGGCAGAGTTAGCTAAGGTTGCTACCATAATGATTATGGGTAAAAAGATGGAGGAGCTTGATGGTAATGTAAATACTATTAAGAACTTTTTTAAGGTTGGAATATATGCAATTATTCCGGCAGCACTTATAGTTATTCAGCCTGATATGGGAATGACAATGGTATTATTCTTTATGGTTTTAGGTGTATACTTTATTGGTGGATTAGATAAAAAAGTTATTTTAGGTGGACTTGGAAGTCTTTTATTAGCAGTAGTTTTATTATGGAATTCTGGATTGATTCAGGATTATCAAAAGACGAGAATAACATCTTTTATGAATCCTGATACTGATACATCAGATTCTGGATATCACTTAAGACAATCACTTATTGGAATTGGATCTGGCGGATTCTGGGGAGTTCGTAATAGTATGGCCAATGATGGTACAGGTGGATTTGCGTCTCAATATGTGCCAGAAGTTGAAACAGACTTTATATTTGCACAGATTTCTGAACAATGGGGGACGGCAGGTGCAATTGTATTATTAACTGCTTACGGAATTTTAATTTCTAGAATGCTCGTAATTTCTAAGAATTCAAAAGATATTTTTGGAAAGGTTGTTTCGGCAGGTATGGCAACATATTTCCTTTTTGCCATTATGCAGAATATTGGAATGACCATTGGATTAATGCCTATAACTGGAATCACTCTGCCACTGGTGAGTTACGGAGGTAGTTCGTTATTAACTACTATAGTATCTTTAGGGTTAGTACTTAATATAGGTATGAGAAAGAAATCATTATACTTTTAAATATAAATAGCTAGCAATAAATGCTAGCTATTTTTTATTTGGGCAAAAAATTGGCTAAGAATACTTCACGTATCCTTAACAGTGAGCTTCAAAGTTTATTATCTGCAATAAATAAAATATTATTCATATTATTATATAAAAACGAATAAATTTATTTGAGAGAAAAAAATATGTATTAAGTTCATTAGAGGTTTTTATGGGAAGTTATCATGAAGAATACAAAAAGTATTACCAAAGCTTAGGAGTTGGAAACAATTCAGCAAGAATGATTAAAAGCAATAGCATAAACAAAAGAAAAATAAATAAAAAAAGTCAGCTTATTAATTACACTATATTTCAAGGTGGCATGACAGTTATATTGTTATTTACACTTATAGGAATGAAATATTCCAGGGATACAGCTGCTGTTGGTGCTTTTAACAGTTTTGATAAGGAAATTAAAAAGGAAAGCAGTTTTACTGAAATAATTGAGGATGTGAAAAAAACCAGCTTTAAGGATATAGTAAATGATATGAAGGGATGTATTAATAATTTAAAAGAAAAAATAGATTATAAGTTATAAGAGATATAAGTATGAAAATAAAAAAGGGCTTTGTTAAAACTGCTATTGTCCTAAAAGAAGAAGTAATTGATAAGTGGAATGGGATAGTTATAGGTGAAGTTTTACTTATTTTATTGTTAATATTAATAAAAAAGTCTTATGCAATAGCATTTATAAGTATAATAGTTCATGAGTTTTCGCATATTATTGTTGCTAAATCAAAGGGCAGCAGATTTAATAGCATACAATTCCACATTTATGGATCTAAAGTGGATTTACTTGATGTAGATGAACTTACTTATAAGGATAAGCTGATAATATACATAGCAGGACCTTTATCTAATTTATTAATAATAGCTTTTTTTACCATAATAAATATCTATATACCCATTCGATTTATTGATGAGATAATAAGTTTAAATTTAGGCCTTGCTATGTTTAATTTATTACCTGCATATCCTCTAGATGGAGCTAGAATTTTAGAAGTCCTGTTAAGTAGAAAAGTTATTTTTAGAAAAGCAAGAGAAATAATATCATATTTAAGCTATGCAGTTGCAGCTGGTTTTATTTTTTTATTTTTTATATTATTTATCACATATGGCAAATTAAATTTATCGATGCTGCTTGTTGGATTAATATTCATTTATATAACAAAGGTAGAAAAAAAGGCGGTTGTATATATACTTATGGGTAATATTTATAAAAAAAGAAAAAAACTCATTAAAAATAACTATATTGAAAATAGAATTATCTCGGTCTATTATAAATTAGGTCTCGTTAACTTAATGACGATTGTAGATAAAAACAGGTTTAACATTTTTTATGTTTTAGATGATGATTTAAAGGTATTATTTACTTTAAGGGAAGATGAACTTATTGATGCGTTAAAGAAGTATGGCAATATAACATTGGAAGAATATTATGGTATGAGAGATTAGTTTATTTTAATTTAATAATATGTTAGAATGATAAATAAAAAGAAGTATCTATAACAAGTACTTCTTTTTATTTATGTTTTTATTTAAGTTTTAGATAAATACTAAAAAGTGGAGGCGCTTATGAATAAAATTACTGATGATATTTTATGTAAAGTAGAAAAGCCAGCAAGATACGTTGGTGGAGAATTAAATCAAGTTATTAAAGATCCAAAAGATGTTGATATAAGATTTGCATTTTGTTTTCCAGATGTGTACGAAGTAGGAATGTCACACCTTGGAACAAGAATACTTTATCATACTATTAATTTAAGAGAAGATACATATTGTGAAAGAACTTTTGCACCATGGCCAGATATGGAAGAATTAATGAGAAAAAATAATATTCCTCTATATACTTTAGAAACAAAAGATTCACTAGATAAATTTGATATATTAGGATTTACTCTTCAATATGAAATGAGTTATACAAATATTTTAAATATGCTTGATATGTCAGGAATCCCTTTTAGAGCATCTGAAAGAGGAGAAGATGATCCAATAGTTATGGCAGGTGGACCATGTGCATATAACCCAGAGCCTTTATATGATATAGTTGATTTCTTCGAATTAGGTGAAGGTGAAGAAATGATGAACGATGTACTTGATGTTTACAAAAAGTACAAAGGTAAAGGTAAGAAAAAGGAATTCTTAAGAGAAATATCTAAAATAAGAGGTATTTATGTACCTTCATTATATGATGTTACTTATAACGAAGATGGAACAATAAAAGAATTTAAGCCTAAATATGATGATGTTCCTGCAAAAGTTCAAAAGAGAGTAGTAAATAATTACGATGAAGTTGATTTCCCAGTTGAAATGATCGTACCTTATACAGAAGTAGTTCATGACAGAGTTGTTTTAGAAACATTTAGAGGATGTACTAATGGATGTAGATTCTGCCAGGCTGGAATGATTTATAGACCAGTAAGAGAAAAGAAGAGAGATACATTAATAAAGCAGGCTAGAGAAGCAATAATGGCTACTGGATACCAAGAAATTTCATTATCTTCATTAAGTACTTGCGATTACTCAGATATTCAAAGATTAATAACTGAATTAGTTGCAGAACACGAAGGAAATAAAGTTGGTGTTGCACTTCCATCAATAAGAGTTGATGCTTTCTCAGTTGATTTAATCAAGGAAATCCAAAAGGTAAGAAAGACGGGATTAACTTTTGCTCCAGAAGCAGGTTCTCAAAGAATGAGAGACGTAATCAATAAAGGATTAACAGAAGAAAGAATCTTAGAAGCTGCTAAGAGTGCTTTTGAATCAGGATGGAGTACAATTAAGCTTTACTTCATCATAGGTCTTCCTTATGAAACATTAGAAGATGCTGTTGGTATAGCTGAGCTTTCAGATAAGATGGCAGAAGTATACTATAGAATTCCAAAGGATCAAAGAGCTAAGGGGCTAAAAATAACTGCAAGTTCATCAATATTAGTACCTAAGCCATTCACACCATTCCAATGGGCTCCAATGGAAAGACCAGAAGTAGTTACAGAAAGAATTAAGGCAATTAAATATGCTATAAAGAGCAAAGCTGTAAGTTACAAATACCATCACCAAGATACTTCATTAATGGAAGCAGTATTTGCTAGAGGAGATAGAAGAACTTGTGATGCGTTAATCAGAGCATTTGAAAAAGGTGCTAAGTTTGATGGATGGTCAGAATATTTCAGCATGGATATCTGGAATGAAGCAATGGCTGAATGCAATATAGATCCAGAATTCTACGTTTATAGAGAAAGAAGCTATGACGAAGTGTTACCATGGGACTTCATTGATATTGGAGTAAACAGAAAATACTTAGAAATAGAAAACGAAAGAGCTAAAAAAGCAGTAACTACAAAGAACTGTAGAGAAGGCTGTACTGGCTGTGGAATTAACGTAAACTTTAAAGAAGGGAAGTGTTTCGAAGGTGCGTTACATAATTAAATTTTCTAAAGGTGAAGGAATAAAATATATATCTCATTTAGATTTAATGAGAACTATTCAAAGAATTATTAGAAGATCAGGATTACCAATAGAATATTCTAAGGGATTTAATCCTCATATGGCATTGTCACTAGCACAGCCTTTATCTGTAGGTGTTTATTCTGAAGGTGAATATATGGATATAGTCTTAACTGAAACTATGAAGGAAGAAGAAGTTATTGCAAGATTAAATGCAGCAGCTCCTCCTACAATACAGTTCTTCTGGGCTAAATCTATTGAAATAATTGAAAATACTAAAAGATTCCCACAAGCAATGGCACTTTTAGATGGAGCAAGATATATCATTAAGCTTAAGCTGACTTTAGAAGATGGAGTAAATGATAAGATGAATGATTTATTAAATGCAGATAAATGGGAAACATTAAAGAAGACTAAAAAAGGTGAAAAGATGGCAGACATCAAGCCTTTAGTAAAAGAAATGAAGTACTGGGTAAAAGATGGGGAATTAGTTATTAATACTTTAATAGCTACAGGAAGCAGAGAAAATCTTTCTGCTGACCTTTTATCTAGATATGTTTCTGAAAAGATAGATAATATTAATAAAGATTCATTTGTAAGTATAAAAAGAGAGGAAATGTATTTATTAAAAAATAATAAATATGTACCTTTATGTAAAGCGCTTTAGGAAGTGGAATAATGAGAGAAGTTTTTGTTGAAAAAAGAAATAATTTATTAAGAATAGCAGTAAAGGAAAATGGTGAACTTGTAAAGTGTTTAGTTGAGGAAGAGTCGAAAGGTCCTCAAATTGGCGAAATATACAAGGGCAGAATTAAAAATATAATTCCAGCTATCAATTCTATATTTATAGATATTGGCTTAGAAAAAGAAGCATATATGTATTATAGCGATGAATTAAAAAGAATAAATATAAAAAAAGGCCAGGAAATATTAGTTGAGGTACTTAAGGAGCCTATTGGAGACAAGGGGGCAAAGGTAACTAACAAGATTTCAATACCAGGAAGATATATGGTTCTTATTTTAGGTGAAGAAGGATTAAGCATATCGAAAAGAATTGAAGAACCTTCTGAAAGACAAAGGCTTACTTCATGTATAAAACCACTAAGAGATGTAGGAATTGTGCTTAGAACAGAATCGGAAAGCGCTACAGAAGAGGAAATTAAAGAAGAACTAAGTATACTGCTGCAAAAAAAAGAATTTATGGAGAAAAAATTATTGTACTCTACTAATTTAGGAAAGATACAAGATAATACATCTTCAAAAAAATTCTTTATGGAGCTAGAGGATGTTAAAACAAAAATAGTATTTGACAGCCCGGAATATTTAGCAGAGATTAAGGAAATCATTAGATATCCAGAAAATATATCGTTAGAATTATATTCAGAAAAGAGAACATTATTTGATTATTTTGAAATTGAAAAGGAAATAATTAAGTTAAGGCATAAAAAAGTTAATCTTCCATGCGGAGGATATATAGTTATAGATAAAACTGAAGCTATGTATGTAATTGATGTAAATAGCGGAAAAAACATTAAGGGCAGAGATTTTTCAAAGACTATCCTGCAGACTAATATTGAAGCTGCTAAAGAATGTGGAAGACAAATTAAATTAAGAAATTTAAGCGGAATAATACTTATTGATTTTATTGATTTAAGAGATAATGCTCATAAGCCAAAAGTAATCAATGAACTTAAAAAAGCTCTTAAGGATGATAAGGGAAATGTGAAAGTTTTCCCTTTCACAGAGCTTGGTCTTATTCAAGTTTCTAGAAAAAGAAATGGGAAATCTATTTATGAATATTTAGAAGAACCATGTAAAATATGTAAGTCAAATGGTTTTCTTTTAAAAAGATCATATATAGAAAATCTTCTGAGAAATGAAATCATAAAATGTTCTGAAGAAAATTCAATAAATGATTTTTACATAGAATTAGATAAGAATTACGAAGAAGATATTAAAGGTGATTTATTTAATTTTATCAGCAATATTGGGGGCATCAATAAGGAAATATATCTTAATTTTGTATATGACTTAGAAGGATATAAGATTGAGCCGTTAATTTTTTCATCACAAAAAGAAAATTACCAATGTTACAAAATAAAAACAATAGAGAAACTATGATAAATTTCTTTACAACATGTATAATTATATGATAAAATGTCATTTGTAAACCGCACACGTAGGGTTTTATTGAAACAAAGTTAAATCTTTGTACCCGATGATGGCGAGACCGTTTAAGAGGAGGTGTTTTTAATGTACGCAGTAGTTACTACAGGAGGAAA
>CAKVNP010000114.1 GCA_934777095.1 uncultured Clostridium sp.
TAGTCACAAACTACGCTCGTAGAAAGTCAGGCTGGTCTGCTTTCGGACAGGGGTTCGATACCCCTCGCCTCCACCAAATAAGAACTAAGGTAAGGATACAATGGTAAAACCTTGAAATATCAAGGCTTGGCCATTGTATTTTTCGTTTTAGGAATAAATTTTTAGATGTTTTTAATAGATATTTTAGCCATCTTTAGGCTTTTTGAGTATTTATGCACACCTCTTAGTGAGATTCTTACTAGGGGGTGTGCATTTTTGCACGTAAAGATATAATGCCATTTCAAAAGTTATCTTTATAGTAGTATAAAAGAACTATTGATTGTTGTTAGTATAAAGTAGTGGACACATTGAGTTAAACTAAGTAAAATAATATTTAGTTAAGAAAGGATATGTAAATTATTGGAAAAGCAGAAGATACTATCAATAATTAATGGATGGGTAAAAGAGTCAAAGGTTATAATAGTATTGCAATCTATATGGAAGAAAAAGTGGTTATGAGGAATCTGTGAAAAGATGCCTTAACGCAATGAATATGTTATTAATACAAGAGATACAAACAAAGGAGATGAGAGCGTTGTTAAATATATTGGTGTTAGAAGATGAAGCAAGTGTAAATAGAGGAATTACATTTTCACTAGAGAAAGCAGGATATAAGGTGTTTTCCTGTGAAACAATTTTAGAGGCAAAACGTTTAGTGCAGCAACAATTGGTAGAGATATTGATTTGCGATATAAATCTCCCAGATGGTAATGGATTAGAATTTATTAGTTGGATGAGATCAAAACAGAATGCCTATATTATTTGTCTCACAGCATTGGATCAGGAACTTGATCAAGTTATGGGGTATGAGGCTGGAGCTGATGATTATGTAACCAAACCATTTAGTTTATCTGTTCTTTTACTTAAGATAGATGCATATTGTAAGCGAAATATTAAGAGCGCCCAAAAGAAAGAAATAATATCGGGAGATATTTGTATTTATCAGGATGAAATGAAAATAAAGGTGAAGGAAGAAATTATTTCTTTGACAAAAAATGAATGGAAGATGCTAACATTATTCTTAGCACATCCTAAGCAAATTTTATCCAAAAATCAAATATTAGAGAATGTATTTGATATAGATGGAGAATATGTGGATGAAAATACTGTAGCAGTAAATATAAGAAGACTACGTGAAAAAATAAAAGACAATAGTACAAAGCCGGAGTATTTGAAAAATGTTCGAGGGCTTGGCTACGTATGGGACAAGGAAGTTCGATGATATTATGGTGAATAAAAACAAAAAAAACAAGGACTTTATAATTGGATTATTTGTTGTAATTATGTTTGGATATTTAGCTACAAATGCAATTATGGTATATCAGAATTATAAAAACTATAAGAGCAAGATAGAAATAGTAGCTACAATGATTTCAGGTACAGATGAAAGTAATATGGATACAGCAATTAAGGTTTTAAAAGAAAAGAATTTAGAATCACCAGAGCAAGGTTATGAAATTTTAAATAAGTATGGTTATTTGGAATACAACAATAATATACTATTTAATACTTTTAGAAGACAAAGTATATTTTCTGCAGCTATTACATTTATAATATTTTTTGCACTAATGCTGGTATTGTATTTGTGGCAAAATACAGTAAGGAAAAATGAAGTAAGTGTGCTTTCAAAGGTAGAACAGAATTTAATTCGTTTTCGTGAAAATAATATGAAGGTGTTAGAGGTTGGGGAAGGCACAGATGAGCAACAGAAAATAGTGTATGAGCTAGAATCATTAGGGAGTCAACTGCAATTACTTAGAGAAGAAGCAAGGCAGGAAAAGGAAGGAACAAAAGAACTGGTGGCAGATATATCACATCAATTAAAAACACCAATTGCAGCATTAGATACCAGTTTTAGTATACTTCTTCAAGAAAATTTAAGTGTGGAGGAACGTACTGAATTTACTAAACGATGCCGTAATGCTTTGGACGGATTGGAAATCTTATTACAGTCTTTACTTCAAATATCAAGATTGGAAGCAGGGCTTATCCAAATTGAAAAGAGTCAGCAATCCTTAAGTGACATAATTTTAATAGCAGTAAATCGTGTTTATCCAAAAGCATCTGAAAAAAATATTGAACTGTCTTTTGATTGTGAGTCCTCTTTAGAGAAAATGAAGATTATGTTAGATAAAAAATGGCTTTCAGAAGCATTGATCAATGTACTAGATAATGCCATAAAGTATAGCCCAAGAGATTCCAAGATAGATATTAGATTACAGAAACGAAACATGATACTTAGAATAGAAATAGAAGATCAAGGAATTGGTATACCAAGTGAAGAATACCATAAAGTGTTTCAACGCTTTTTTAGAGGGACCATACAGCAGGTAAAAGAAGCAAATGGTTCAGGTATTGGATTGTATCTTGCCAGAAAAATTATAGAGGAGCATCATGGAACCATATCAGTGTCATCAAATTGGAATAGGTCATTAGGTACAGAAAAAAAATATCCAGGCAGTATATTTCTTATACAATTGCCAATAGGGGAGTAGAGTCTTACAAAAATGTAAGACTTCTACTCCTCTTTTGCAAGTGAAATGAAAGAATGATTTATTACTATGAAAGTAGCTATTAGAATAGAAACTGATATTTAGGTGCTACCTAAATAAGTATTCAAAAAAGTATGATGTAGCTATGAGTACGTAAGGAGGATATATACATGAGTACAATATTAGAAACAAAGAATCTTTGTAAATTTTATGGAGCAAAAGAGAATGAGGTAAAAGCCGTAGACAAGATTAACATAGAGATTAAAGAAGGGGAGTTTGTTGCCATTGTAGGAAAGTCTGGTTCTGGAAAGAGTACATTACTTCATATGTTAGGTGGTCTTGATACACCTACAAGTGGTGAAGTTTTATTAAAAGGTAAGGAACTATATAAGATGAAGGAAGATGAACTAGCAGTCTTTAGAAGAAGAAAGATTGGCTTTATCTTTCAAGCATTTAATTTAGTTTCTTCAATTAATGTGTGGGAAAACATAGTTCTTCCAATTGGACTTGATGGAAAAAAGGTAGATACAGAATATATAAATGACATTATAGAAACACTTGGGATTGAAAAGAAAATTCATAATTTACCAAATACATTATCGGGAGGGCAACAGCAAAGAGTGGCAATAGCAAGAGCGTTAGCATCAAGACCAGATATTTTATTTGCAGATGAACCAACAGGAAATCTTGATACTAAAACAAGTGATGAAGTAATTGCGCTTTTAAAAATGTCAGCAAAAAAATATGGGCAGACAATTGTTATGATTACACATGATGATGAAATTGCACAAGTTGCAGATCGTATTTTAATCATTGAAGATGGAAAGGTGGTAAATTTTAAATGAAGACAATTACCAATATAGCCTTAAGCAATGATAAAAAGAATAAGACGCGAAGTATTTTAATTATAGGTGCAATAATACTAACTACTACTTTACTGACAATAATAAGTACATTTGCCAATGGAATGATTCGCTTACAGAAAGAAAGTGCTGCATATACTTATGGGAGTTATTATGGAATGTTTCAGTCTTTAAATAATTCTCAGCTTCAGGAATTAAAGAAGAGAGCAGAAATCACAGATATAGGGATTATGTCTAGTGCTGGAATTATACAAGGAAATGAAAAGGGTGCTTTTGTTAGCGTAGATGAAATTGTACGTAAAATGCTACCTTATAATCAAGAATATTTGCTGGAAAGTGGTACATATCCTGATACAGAAAATGAAATTGCAGCAAGCAGAGCATTTTTTGAAGCAGAAGGATATGATAATGTTAAAGCTAATGATATAGTAACTTTATCTTATCGCTCAGGGATGTCTGATAAATATGAACAAAAGGATTTTGTTGTAAGTGGTATCTTGCAGAATCGTGAAAGCTATACGGCAGATGCATCTTATGTTGTATTTTGTTCGTCAGATTTTTATGCAAATCAATTTGTAGAGGAAGAACGTCAATATAATGTATATTTCAGATTAAATGATACTGTGGATGTTTCTATGAATAATATTGATGATGTACTAACATTAATTGCAGAAAATTCTGGAATTGAAAGTGATAAGCTTGTTATCAATAGCTATTATTTGACATGGACACTTGATCCTAGTTATGAGATGTTGGCTGTTAGTGGAGCTCTTGCATTGTGCGTAGTTTTATTTTCAATTGTGGTGATTTATAACATTTTTCAAGTGGGAATCATTCAAAAAATACAGGAATATGGAAAAATAAAGGCATTAGGTGCAACAAGAAAGCAGATGCGTTCACTAATTTTTAAAGAAGGAATGTTTTTAGCTATTATTGCAGTACCTATTGGATTGATTATCGGATTTATTGCTGCAAAAGTAAGCTTTAGCTGGCTGATGGAACAAAGTAACTCATTAGCAGGAGTTCATAAAAGTGCAGATATTCCATTACTTTCACTTCCAATGATTGCAATTAGTGCATTGATTTCCTTTGCTACAGTAGCTTTAGCACTTAGAAAACCAATGAAGATTGTGTCAAATATTTCGCCAGTAGAGGCAACTAGATATGTTGAAAGCAGTAATGAAAAACAGAGAGGTATTCGTAAAGGAAGAAAAGAACTTAATGTTTTTTCACTAGCATTAGCAAATATAACTGGCAATAGGAAACGTACACTTGGAACAATATTTACAATGGGATTATCCTGCGTATTATTTGTAGTTATTGCAAATTGTGTTGGTAACATTGATACAGAATATGAAACAAGAAAAGGAATTAATCATGGTCAATTTGAAATTAAGATTGACTATTCCATGGATGATGAAGCGTATCCAGAAAATAATTTAGATTCTATTTTAAAGGATAATCCATTAAATGAGGAGCTAATTTCTAATATAAAAAATATTTCTGGTGTAACTGATGTTTTAGAAAGAGACATAGTAATTGCAGAAGCAAATGGAGGAAAGCAGGCTGTATCTATTTTGAGTAGAGAGGATTTTAAAAGTCTATGTTCTGATTCAGATATTGGAAATATGGATTATGATGAAGGTGTTAATAGTGGAAGCATTTTCTGTGGATGGTCAATGTGGATGGAGGCAGATGGATATACTCTTGAACAGCCACTTACGCTTAAGATAAATAATGGAGCAGATTCAATTGACTTTAATGGAACCATAGCAGGTTCTTTTGGAAGTGCAGATACTTATTGGTTATTGCCAGAAGAAGTGTATAAAAAACTACAACCTACTGGAACTTCCATTGGTTATCTTTGGATTGACTGTGAAGAAAAAGATGTGTTATATGTGGAAGAAGAATTAAGAAATTTGATCCGAAACATAACTCATATTAAGTTCACAACTTACCATGATGAATTGGAAACTTCTGAGTTTGCAAGCAGAATGATGAAAATGGGATGCTATTTATTTATGGGCATTGTTGGACTTATTGGATTTATGAATCTTGCTAATACTATGATTATAAGTATTACAACTAAGAAACAGGAATATGGAGTATTACAAGCAGTTGGAATGACAAATAAACAATTGAATTTAAGTCTGCAAATTCAGGGAATGTTATTTTCTATAGGTACAATTAGTGTTGCATTAGCAGTTGGTTTACCATTCGGACACATGCTGTTCTCATATGCCAAGAAAAATGGTATCTTCGGAATGAATGAATATCAAATTCCTATTATACCTATAGTATCTATGATTTTAGTAATTATAATTCTTCAGTTAATCTTATCGTTTATACTAAGTCATAATTTGAAAAAAGAAACATTAGTAGAGAGAATTCGTTATCAAGGATAGAATAACTTGGATAAATATTTTAATTAAGATAAATAAAATAGTTCTTATTATACTATAAAGTATTAAAATGACATAGATAATTATTATTGAAGGGAAACTAGGTTTAACTATAGTATATTCTAATTTAAGAAAATTATAATTAAGGTATATAAGGGGGATTTATTGATACTTTAATGTACTATTAAGGTAGGAAACACTGAAATTGTTATAGGGTTCATAAAGAGAATAATAATGAGTTTTATAATTTTTTATTTAAATTAATTACTGAGTGGAAGGCGCAAAAGAGAATATTAGATAATTAAATTGTAATGACTTTATAAAATATAAAACGTGAAATTAAAGAGATATTAGGTATTATAGCTTAATAAGTTAAAGGGTGGAAGAAAGAATTAAATCTGATTAGTTAGAATGGTAAAGAAAGTAAGTAGGATTTAAGATAATGATCAACAGGATATGAAAAAATGAGTAACGATGTTACTCTAACTACTGATAAAATAAAAGTATTAAAAGAATTATTAAATAGTTTAAAAATATAATATAAAATTATTAATTTAGATAATATAAAATTTTATATATTATAAGAGTGTGTGAAACTTTTTCTGTAAATAGCTCTCTATGATAAAATTTTAAAGGTTAGGAAGTCTATGTGGACCTCTTGTACCTTGATTTTAATATAATATCTAAATTTTTACATGTCAAGTACACCCTATGAAAGGGTGTATTTTTTTATAGTATAATTATTATGACAATCGCCCTTCGTACATTATATCCAGCTCACCATAGACTTTTCCCCAATTTCTAAGTGGCAAAGACCATTTCTTAGTGGCTTCAAAAGTAGCTAAATATAAAGCTTTTAAAAGCGCTACATCGCTTGGAAAGACACTGCGTTGACGATTTAATCTTCTATACGTACTGTTAAGGCTTTCAATTGCGTTAGTGGTATATATGACTTTTCTGACATCAGCGGAGAACTTAAATATAGGGCTAATTACATCCCAATTAACATTCCAACTTTTCATTGCATTAGGGTAATGGCTTTGCCATTTTTCGGTCACATCTTTCAT
>CAKVNP010000115.1 GCA_934777095.1 uncultured Clostridium sp.
CTATAAGCTAGTTTGTTGCTATATAGCACTTCACTCTCCCTATTTTGTAGATATATGAAACCAGCTGCTATAATTATCGTTATAAATAAATAACAAATTCTTTTACGTTTCACTCTCCACCCCTATTCATTAATTATCTTTTCAATCTTTTGTGACATATTTTCAAAATATCCTTTATCCTTAGATATAAATAAAGGTTGTGTACAGAATACATAATAATCAAGATTCTTCATATAATATCTTAATCTAAATAACGCAAATATTGATGATATTAAGGTAGCTGCAAAAAATCCTAACCCATAATAATCAATCCCTTTTACCCTACTGATATAAGTAAATATTATACTTAATACAAAGAATATAATTGAAGACATTAATGTTCCTTTTCTATCATCAAAATATAAAAGAACTATATTTATACATCTTTCAACACCATAGAAGAAATATCCAAAACATAACATTCTAAATATATCTGTCATATTTCTGTCCATACCTATTCTTTTTAAGAATATAGCACCAAACATACAAGCAAATATAGTAAAGAACAACTGAATCTCGCACATTTTTACTATTTCATTAATTAATTCTTTTCTCATTTTATGATAGGCCTCTTCTATATCTTTATACCTACCACCTTTTAAGATAGAATTAAAATATTCCCTAAACTTAATATAGAAATTAGTTTCTAAAGATACCGTAAAAATAACCATCATTGACATTATGCTTAATGAAGCATAAAAAGCAGGTATATCATACATCATACAAAATCTCATTTTATTTATGACAACTTGAGAATACTCGCTAGTCCACATGACAATATTATGACCAAATAGACCTAAGGTCATAAATAATCCAATAACTATTAATATCTTGTATTTATCTAATGCCTTCATCCAGCCCAAAAGATTTATTTCACCTCTTGGATAAAATTGATGTATTTCTTTCATAAAGATTATCATTAAGGTAGAATA
This sequence comes from uncultured Clostridium sp., assembly GCA_934777095.1. Taxonomy (GTDB): domain Bacteria; phylum Bacillota; class Clostridia; order Clostridiales; family Clostridiaceae; genus Clostridium. The sequence continues at coordinate 972 of CAKVNP010000115.1, forward strand.
ACCACTTGTACTTCCTATTAGTGCTGCCTTTAACGGATTTGCTCCTGCTACCATTAATACTACTGCCATGACAATAGATACTGCTACGGCAATAAAAAATCCAATTAAGATATTAGAATACTTTTTAATAGCAGATAAAAAAGTAAGCTGCAGCCAGGTAATCATCACAATATTAAATTGTATAAACATGATAATTTTATAGCTGCCACCAAGATTTAAGCCCAAAATAAACAACCCGCTGGCACTTCCTCCAATAAGTAGCAGCAGAATAGCCATACTATAAAAAGATGATAATATATCGCCATACCTTTCTTCATATATGCAGTCAGATATATATCTGCTGATAAATAAATTTATTGTATTAGCAAAAATCATGGAAAATATCATAGTATAGGTAATTGCAATTACAAACGTATCTTCTTCAAAATAAGTTCCTTCAAATTTCCCAATTAATGACCTTAATACTAACAGCATAAAAATACTTAATAGCATCGGGCCTTCAATTACTATTGCAGAAACTGAATATGCTTTTATTGAATCTACATATCCTTCTTTATCTTTAAATAATTTTTTTAATTGAAATCCAACTCCAGCCATTACTTTATAACACTCCTATATAGTTTTTCGTATTCATCTAGGAATGTATCATCTCTGTAATAATTAACTGCCCTATTATATCCTATCTCTCCCATTTCTCTCATTAAAGCTCTATCTTTCCCTAACTTAATAATTGCTTTTGCAATAAGATTTGGATTCATTACAGGTACAGTAAATCCACATTCACCTAGATTATCTCCAAAGCCCTCAATTATCTCCCTACATGAGCCAACATCTGTAGCTATAACAGGCCTTTTTGCTGACATAGCCTCTAGCAATACAAAAGGCTGTCCCTCTGATACACTAGTCAAAATAACAACATCTAATTTATCCATCCATTTTGCTATATCTGTTCTTCCTACAAATTCTATTCCTTCACATCCCAGCTCTTTTACAGTTTCTATACACTCTTCATAATATTCTGGGTCCTCATCATAAGGTCCTATAATGTAAAGTTTTGATTTATTGAATTCTTTTCTGGCAATATCATAACTGTAAATAAGAGTTTTTATATCCTTAATCGGTACTACTCTTACAATAGCACCAATCGTAAACTCTTCTTTTTCAAGCATTATTTCCTCTATATTCATAAATCTATCTGGCTTAACACCATTTGCAATAGTCAAGCATTTTTCTGCCGGTGCTCCTAAACCAATCTGAGTAGCTTTAGCTCTAGCAAATAATGAAACAACTGAATCTGCCGACTCATACGCTGCTGTAGATAAACTCTTAAAGAAATCAATCCACGTTTCTTTAAAATTCACATCTACCCAGTCAGCCTTTAATATTTCTTCTTCTCTTTCCCTCGTATAAATACCATGTTCAGTTACAATAAGAGGTTTACCAGTTTCATATTTAAATTTGGCTCCAATTATACCTGCATAACCAGTAGATACACAATGATATATATCAGCCTCAGGAACTTCTGCATCTAAGATACTTATAATTGGTATAAGCATATATCTTATTGTCCAAAATGTCTCATTAAATGGAGCTTCTTCATATTTTCCCATACATACTTCTTTAATTATTTCTAAGAAAATTCTGCTGCTTAAAAAATCGCTGGCATTAAAATGTGGATATTTTTTAAACAAAGCAAATATTATACTCCAATCTACATATTCACCATTTAGTAAATTAATAAATTGCTGCTTTTCTATTTCTTCTAATTTATACCCACTATTTTTAGTAGGAGCTAATTCATAAAACTCATCTAAAAAATTCTCATTTATTTCGCTAACATTTGCTGGTATATCATATTTATATATACCTCTATCCTTTTGCTCTGCTCCGATAGTAAATATGCTGAATTCATGCTCTGGCATTCCATTCATCAGCATTTGTATCCATGAAGATACACCACCTGCCACATAAGGATAACACCCTTCTGCAATTAAACAAATCTTCATATTTTATCACCCTCTAATCTTATAGTTATTCTAATTCTATAGAAAAGATTGGCTCTTTTGCTGTAACCATATAGTAATCACTTTCACCAACTGCCTCTATAGTGCAGCTTTCATCTATAGTTTTAGGTTTCTTATCTGTTCTTAAAAAGAAAAATGCTTCTCCATGGAAATTATTACATTCCCCATAAATCATATTTTCTTCATATTGGATATTTACCTCTAATTCTTCTGATACTTTTACTGCATCAGCTGCTTCTACAGCTTTTAGGGCTCTTATTCCTGGATAGCTGTCATTTACATCCTCTAATATTTGCCTATATCCATTAAATAGAGTATCCCATTTTTCTCCTCGTCCTCTTTCTTCATCTAAAATATCATCTGGATGAATAAAGTGTGAAAATGCTCCATGTAATGCTAAACCATTTAAATATTCAAAGATAATTGAATCTTCATACCACATACCTGACGTTATTCTTGGGAATTCTACAATTCCATCTTCTGCTATTCCAAAATCCTGAACATATGCTCCAATATCATCTTCAGCATTAGAGTATAATCCCGAGATTACTTTTAAATCAGGTAATGCATTGCTTAAGGCAGCTCTGCCCTCTTCACTTAAATAATTTGATGGTGGAACATACGACCCAAATACACATCCTGGGAACATTTCATTCATATAATCTCTTAGAGTTACCAGCGATGCTTCCATATCCTCCTGGCTTCCCCATGGTTTATATCCTATTTCAGCTGGCAGAAACCCTTCTGGCGCTAAAGATTGATGGTTATATCCATGCAGTCCAATTTCATAATTGTTTTTCAAAAGGCTTTTCCCGTAATATTCCATCATAGGGTCATCTTCAAATACAAATTCCTCAGGATTAACTATGTCATTATATGTTGAAATAAATAATCCTGTATATATTGCATCATATGTTCCTGCCGCCTTCTGCATATCTGGCCACCATATATCTCTAAAGAATTCTCTTACACTTCTGTTATAAACGCTCTTTATAACATCGCTATCACTGTTATAATGTGGCGCTGGGAAATCATCAATAAATATAACTTTTGCATTTATTACTGGATACATAAAATCCTTCTCCAATAAACAGATTGCACCAGCAAAAACGCCACCATAATAATCCCCGCCTAAAGTACTAGCATTGTAAAAAACAATATTACCTTGTCCCAAATCTCGCTGCCATAATATTGGTATACCTTCTTCCTCTCCGGCAGATTCAATATACACTTTACTTTCTTCATCTAGTTTGATATTAAGGCATGAATCACTAAATGCTTCTTCATCTAAAAAGCTTCTGCCCTTTGAACTTGGAATAATGTTTTCAACAAATTTCATCCCATCTACAGTTAAATATTCTTCTACTGATGTTATTCCTAATTTTTCTTGTATATATGTAAATTCATTACTTATGTTCTGAGGCACTATCCCCCAAAGAAGATTACCGCCATTTTCTATATATTCAATAATATTATATAGTTCTGTACCTGCCCTATTTTCTAAATCTCCTACTAAGAATATTATTCTTTCATATTCATAATAATTTGTATTATAGGCCTCATCTATGTCTATACTCTGGCATTCTACTTTCATATATTTTAGATTCTTACTCATACTATGCATATACTCTACTGACTTTTCATCCTGTACATCATAAATGATTAAAGTATCTATCTGCTTATTTCCGCTACTGATTTTATTTTCAGTTTCTTCACTTATAACCACACTGGTTGCTTCAGTAAAATATTTATTAGCCTTTGGATTTAAATATCCAAGCCTCTGCATTTGTACTAATCCAGCACATAAAGTAACTATGGTAAAAATAAATATTATTTTTTTATGTCCTTTCATTTCTGCACCTAACCCTTTAACTGTTATCACCGATTATACTATTGATAAAATTTTATGTATTGCATAGCTTCATATGATAAATTCTGTAGACAATCCCCTATTGATCCAATAAATTCATCCATCATTTCTTTGTTATTTGTTAAAACACAATACTTAAGATTACTGATTATCATATTTTCGCTTTTAGGATATTCTTTTCTATACCTTTTGCACAACTTCTCTGCATGCGCTAAATCACCAATTTTATAGTCTATTTTTATCCTATTATAATAGTACTTTTCATCTAAATTTTCTTTCTTTAATAGTTCATTAGATAATTGCTTATATTCTTCGTAATACTTTATTAGATTTCTATCATCATAAGCCCCGCTGAATATTATCTTTTCAAGAGCCATTTCAAAGGCTTCTATATTAGACATCTCTTCTGGATTTTCCTTATATCTTCTTTTTACTGATATAACCATCTCATTTATTTTTTTCTGTGCTTCCATAATTACAGCTGAAGCATAATGAACCGTTTCAATATCATCATTTAGCAGAGCTTGTTTTAATACTCCTAAATACTCAGTAATATCATCATTCTGCATGGTAGCAACTATCATTTTTCTTCTTAAATCATAATCGTTTATATTCAATGCTTCTTCAATGGAAACCTTATTTAATTCATCCTCTTTATTAATAGGTGATAAAAACATCAAATCACTTTCATTTTCTCCATGAAAAATATGTTCTATATTTTCCAAAGGAACTTGTCCTTCTTTTTTATTTATCATCCAGAAAATAATACAGCCTACAATAGGAATAAAAAACATAAAAACAAATCCACAGATAAATTCATGTGTATTACTGCTTTTCTTTTTGGCTATGGTAAAGCATAATATAAAATAAGTAATTAAAATAATACCATATATTAAGTAATCCATTTTACTTACGCCTCCAATTCTAAACCTATTTCCAGCTCTTCAAATCTACTTTTTATAGAATTTACATGCTGCTTATCAGTTTGTAAGAAAACTGCATAAAAATTATTTTCTTCATCACATCCTATAAAATCTGTACTTCTTAAGAACTTGGACATTTTTTCTGACTTTTCTTTTATATCAGGGTTTTTACTATTATCCCATTTTAGCTTTGCTTTAATATACTTAAGGTTCATTTCTTCTTTAGCTTCTTCAAGTATTTTTATTTCCTCTGCAAACTCTTTTGGTGCATATATGTTAGTTCCTTTTAAATATGCTTTTTCTAAGTAAATATTATTATATCTATATGCTTTTACTAAACTATTTTGAATTAAGTTAACAGTTATCTGGAATAAATTTTGATAGTATAAAGTATGTTTTTCAAAATCAACATTATAAATCATTACTAATGCAATAAGATCTTCTCCATCAAATATCGGTGCTGCATATGTAGGATAACTCTTATCTAAATCCTTATTTATGAAAAATCTATTCTTATCTATAGCTTCTTTAAGTTTAGGCAGCTTATCTAAATCGATTGTATTTTGTACTTTATCTGATAAATTAAATGAATTCGCCATTAGTCTATTGTAATTGTGATTATTAGAATTCATCATATATATGCATACTGAATCACTTTCCATAATATTCTCTAGTATATTTACTGTCTTAAAGAATATTAGCTTAGAATTTAATGTGTCTAATTCTTTTGCGATTTCATATACTTTACCCAAACTATATTTAGATGTTAAAATCTGTTTTTGAAGCTGGTCTTTTACTTCCATTAATTCCTTATATGATTTTTTCAGCTCCATATTATCATCATATAATTCTATATAATTTTTCTTATATCCGTCTATTTCATGCTTCTTTTTATCAAAATAATAGCCAATTATACCCCCAGTTAAAATATACATTACATAAGGCATCCATGAATCTATGCTATATATTAAATAGCTTACATCTATGCCTGCTCCAATTAATGATAGTGTATAGCTTATGCTGGTTAATATTATTGCTAAAATTCCTTGTTTAAGTCCATACAAACAGGATATT
>CAKVNP010000116.1 GCA_934777095.1 uncultured Clostridium sp.
TCCTTCTCTTGCTTTGTTTAACATTTCTTTAGCTGAAACTAACATGGCAAAACCTCCGTATATTTCTTTTTATAATTGTAAGGTAACAATATATATAATTATTTAAATATATGTAAAATACCCTCTATTGGTTATTATACCCTAAAAGTAATAGAATGAAAACAAAAATATGAACTATTAATAATATTTAAAATAATCTGAAAATATTATTATATGGCGCAAAAAGTAGGAATATAATGTTGTTTTTATGATATATAGTGAAGTATTTTGTATTAATATAGCGTATAATTAAGGTATAATATAAATCTTTTATTTGGAGGGAGAAGTCATATGTTAACTGATTTACATATACATAGTTATTATTCTGATGGAACTATGTCACCAAAAGAAATTGTAGAAGAGGCTAAAAAAAGGAATGTTGAGATTATAGCTATAACTGATCATAATGTTTTAGCTTCTTATGAAGAGTTAAAAGAAGCAGCTAAGGAAAATGGCATAACAGCAATTAGAGGTGTAGAAATAGATGCTAGATTTGAAGATATAATTGTTCATGTGCTGGCTTATAACTTTAATGATAATGAAAAATTATTTTCTTTAATTAATAAAGCAAAAGATGAGCTTTTAGAAACTAGTATAGAGCTTATCAGAAAAATGGAAAAGGATTATGATAGCATATCAAGCCAGGATTATGAGTCTTATGAATATGATAGGAGAAAAGGTGGCTGGAAGGGGCTTCATTACCTTTTCGATAGAGGAATAAGTGAAAAATTATTTGATGGAGTTAAATTCTATGGGAAGTATAATTGTGGACATGAATATTTTGATTATCCTTCAGTAAAAGAGGTAGCAGAAGCTGTTCATGAAGCAGGAGGATATTTAGTGCTTGCCCACCCATGTAATTATTATAAAAATAATACTAAAGAAGAAGTACTAGAGAAGCTTAATAAATTTAAGGAAATAGGAATTGATGGAGTTGAATGTTATTATCCAGCCAACAGTGAAATGATGACAGAAACATGTGTGGATTTCTGTAAGGAAAATAACATGATAATTACTGCAGGGTCAGATGAACATGGTGCATTCACAGCCTTTAGCAAAGGTGTGGATTATTATATCGGAGCTGTTAATAAAGATAGTTCAGAATTAAATCTAAAAGGATTATTGTAAAGGAAAGAAACAGGGTGAAAATATATTCATCCTGTTTCTTTATTTTTTAGATCAAATTAATATTAAAGTTTTCTAACGTGCTAATAATTGTTTTATCGGGGATAGATTCAGTAATTACGCCAGTAAATTCTCCAATATTTGCGAAAGCAAAGTTTCCGTTAGCTTTAAATTTCGAATTCAACATAACTAAATAAACCTCTTGAGAAATATTCATAACTGAATTTTTTAAGATAGCATCATCAGAAAGGGCAGTGATTGCTATGCCATCTTTTAAATCAATTCCTGTGCAGCCGATGAAAGCTTTGTTGCAACGATATCTTTTGGTTTGTTCGATAGAGAGCGAACCTATATTACCGCCAACTACTGAATTATATTCACCGCCAATAAAGATAAATTTAGTCTTGGAGTTTTCAGGAATTAGAGAGGCAATCTGCAGCATATTGGTAATTATTGTGGCCTCTTTATCATTTTCAACCATATATTTAGCTATTAGGTATGAGATGCTAGAGGCGTCTAAAAAGATAGTATCTTTGTCAGCAACAAGATTAAATGCTTTTTTAGCAGTAATTTGTTTTAAATCAGTATCTTTTTCTACACGTGTATGAAAACTTTCAATATTTGCAATAGTATGCTTTATATTAATTGCACCACCGTAAGTCCTCTTTAATAGATTTTGTTTTTCAAGAGCCTGCAGATCTTTTCTTATCATGCTTTCACTTATGTTAAATTCCTGGCTTAATTCCTTAACTAGTACTTTTCCATTTTTGTCTAATAAGTTCAAAATATATTTATAGCGTTCTTCAGTAAACATATTGTAATACCTCATAATTAAGTTCTTGTTTATTATCATTATAATATAAATGAACTTTTGATACAATTGACAAATGATAATGAATAGAATAAAATGATAACAAATGAGAAGGGGGAGTGCTTATATGAAAAAAGCTATTTTTTTAGATATAGATGGAACTATTTTAGATTGCTTAGGTGGTATAAATAATATAACAGGAAGAGTAAGGGAAGCAATTAAGAGGGTACAAGCGGAAGGAAACTATGTTTTTGTTGCAACCGGAAGGCCATATGCATTTATAAGCCAGGCTCTTTTGGATTTTGGATTTGATGGATTTATCTTGGCTAATGGTGCACAAGTAATCATAAATGATAAAGTTATTTACGATGAATTTATCGAGCAGGATTACATGATAAACTTAATTAATGAATTAGAACAGCACAAAATACAATACATGCTTGAAGGCGCATATTATTCTTATTTGAAAAAAGAATTTAAGGAATTCCATAATTATTATGATAAAGTGGGAATTTCAAAAAAGCTAATCAGAGAAGAATTTAATATAAATGATATCTTTATTCATAAAATAGAGCTTTTATGCTTGAATGAGGAATCAAAGAAGGAATGTTTATCTTTAATTAGCGGAAATCCTAAGTATGATTATTTCTGTAGTATAAGAGAGGATGTTTTTGAATTATATATGAAAGATAATACTAAAGCCCATGGAATAATAAAAGCTTTAGATTATTTAAATATTCCTCTTGAAAACAGTTATGCTTTTGGAGATGGCACAAATGATATAGAAATGCTGCAGGCTGTTGGCTGTGGTATTGCTATGGGTAATGCTAGTGATGAAGTAAAAGGATATGCAGATAAGATAACAGATACTGTCCATAATGATGGGGTAGCGGTAGGAATTGAAGAATTTGTTCTTTGTTAAAAAAATAAGGTGCCAAAAATATAGCACCTTATTTTTTTATGTAAAGTTATATTAAATGTAACCAAAATCTCCTAACTACATAATATATATTATAAAAATATTATATGGGAGAGGATAGCTATGAGATGTTATTTTGATAATGAAGTTTGTGGATGGAATCTTAGACCTAGAAAAGCAGCATGCTTAACTAGAAATCTTGTTGATTGTTTTGAAGATGCTCTTAATGATGTTGTTGGTGTAAGCTATAGGGTTTTATTTTTATTAGGAACAGCTAAAGAAGAGGAAGTAACTAGCTATTTAGTATTAGTAAGAAGTGTTACAGCAACTTTCCCAGCAGTTGAAGGGTTAGCAATAGCAGTAATAACTAGAGTAAATGGTGAATGTACTGTAGAAAATATAGTTAGTATCTGTCCACTAGATGAAGATGAAGAATAAAAAGTATTAAAAGATTAAGATAATAATATAATGGAGAACTATAGCTTTAGCGGCTATAGTTCTTTGTAGTTATTTAATATTTATATTTAAAAGTCTTGTAAGATCAAGGGCCTGCATAGAGGAAACTGTTGAACCAGCAATATCTGAAATTTCAACGTCTATACCGGTTATATCACAGGAAGTAAGGTCTATTTTATTTAAAGAAGTCTTACTGAAATATGCATTAATTAAATTTGTATTATTAAAGCTGGTATTTTGTAGCTTTGCTTCTTGAACGGCAGCTTCTTGTAAATTAGATTCTACAATATTGACATTCTTGAATTTAGTAAAAGAAAAATTAGCATATTTACCAATACAGCCATTAATAAGCACATCTTTCAGCGAGCAGTCATCAAATTTAGCACCAAGCAGCTTACAATTTATAAATTCAGTTCTATGTATACTGCCACCGCTGAATTCAATATTAGATAAATCACAGTTTTCAAATACGACATCTATAATATCAGCATGTTTTAGAGAACAATTACTAAATGCCACATTTTTAAAGACACATGAATCAATGGTAAAGCCAGTGTCATATTTATCTTCAATAAGTTCATTTTCCAAAGTCTTATTTTGAATTTTATCATTTTCTATAATTTCATCATATATGTCATGTATTTCTTCAAGTTCATCTATAAATTTAGGTTTTTGTAATTTTATTAGTTTACTCATTAAATTCACCTTCTAAAAATATTTTCACACTTAAAATGATAAACCATATATAGATAAAGTGAAAGTGATTTTATGGAGAGCAAAATGAAGCATAAAAATTATGAAAATAATAATAATAAAAATAATAATAATTTAGAAATAGATATGAAGGAATTAGAGTTACTGCAACAGCAGTTTATAGGATGTATTTTCATTTTATTATCAGATATTATTGCTTTTTCTTCACTTTCTCAAATAATAATCTTAAGAGAAAATAATGAAAATAATATTAATGAATACTTAGTATTAATAATTCAAGCTGAAATTTTTGCAGTAATTTCAAGAGTAATTTTCTTAAATGTTGATTTTACAAGATATGCTGATCTTTATGAAAGATATGAAAATGGCGAGATAAATTTTTCACTTGAGCCTAATATAGTTATTAATATAGCTGACATATATAACTTAATTAATTATGTTTATGCATACTTAGGAGCCATAGGAATATATAATTTGAATCAAGTTATTTCATTAAGTAATATAGAGCTTTTAGAGTTACAGGTGGAATCTGTCTTTATACATCTTTTATCTGATTTTTTTCTAATAGAATCAACCTTAGAAAGTATACAGTTAGTTAAAAATAGATATGAGGTTGAAAAAATACCAATACAAAATCCAGATTTAGCAGCCATAGATTTTGCAATTCTTAATCATATTTCAAAAATATTATATGTTAATTTTGTATTTAAATCATATGAAATTACAGCGCAGAATTTAGTAGAGAGAGGATTAGAAGAATTATTGATTGGCAATAAATATATGATAATATCAGGTGTTAGCTCAATTGTAGCAAGTTATTATATCCTTATTGCTGTTTATGAAATCTATAACAGACATATAGTAGAGCCAGTTTTTGCAGTATAAATAATAAGGAAGTGGTAATTACCATGAAAGAAGTAATTATAGTTGGGGCAGGTATAGGTGGATTATGTACAGCCATAAGATTATTAGCTCAAGGATATAAAGTTACTATTTTAGAAAAGGAAAATACGGTAGGTGGGAAAATCAATTAAGGAATACGAAAAATTTTTATTTAAAACATTAGATAAATATATGATTGCTAAAGAATATCTTCTTGATAAAAAAATGATAAGTATAAAAGAAATTATGAGACCGAAAACAATAAAAGAAATACTTAAGTTACAACCTTTAAATACAAGCTACAGCTATATTGCTAGCATGATTCATAATGAAAAACTAAAAAATTATTTACTATTCCAAGCTATGTATATCGGAATTAATCCTTTTAAAGATTCAAGCGTTTATTCTATAATACCAGCAATAACTGCAGAATACGGACTTTATCATGTTAAAGGTGGTTTCTATAATTATATTTTAGCATTAGAAAAACTTATTGGTGAATTAGGAGGAAGCATAGAAAAAAATACTTATGTAACAGAAATCTTACAAAGAGAAAATAAAATACATGAGGTAAAAACTACTAAAGGATTTTATAGAGCAGATATAGTAGTCTGTAATGCAGATTTTCCCTATGCCATAGAAAATCTATTTAGTGATGATATAAGAGAAGGCAGCTATAGTAGAAAAAATATCGCAGAAAAGCCATGTTCATATGCAGTTTTTATGATTTATTTAGGATTAAGAAAAAAATATCTTGTATTAACTTTACATAATATTTTTATCAATAAAGAGTTAGAGGTAAGTTTTAATGAACCACTGGCAGGAAAACTGCCAAGAAATCCTTCTCTATATATGTATTATCCAAGTGCTTTAGACGATAGCTTTTGTGTAGCAGGAAAATCTGTATTAAATATAATGGTGAGAGTACCTAATTTAGGACATAAAAATATAATGTGGAATGAAGAGGATAAAATTAATTATGGAAATAAGATAATTAAAATAATAAAAAGTATACCAGGAATGGAGGATATCGAAGAAAATATAGAGTTTAAGGATTATTTAACGCCTATTGATTTAAAAAAAAGATTTAATGCATATAAAGGAAATTCCTTTGGCTTAAGCCATAAACTTTTGCAAAGCACATATTTAAGACCTCATCTTAAATCAAAAAGCATTAGAGGGCTTTATTATATTGGATCATCAACACACCCAGGGAATGGGGCTTCTGTTATTATTGATGGTAGCAGAATATTAACTAAGTTAATTGAAGAAGTTGAAGAATAATTTAATTATTATGTTAGAATAATCATATGGTAATATAATTATATAAAGTATATAAACAGAGGAGAAGTATTAATGACTAACTTAGATTTTATTTATAATAGAAAAAGCATTAGAGCATATAAGGATACAGAAGTGCCAAAGGAAGATATACTAAAGATGCTAGAGGCAGCAACTTTAGCACCTTCACCAAAACATCAGCAAAATTGGCATTTTGTTGTTGTTCAGGACAAAAAAGTAGTGGCTGAAATTGCAGAGGCAGTAACTAAAAGCCATGAACATATAGCCTCTTTTACCAAAAATGAAGAGGAAAAGAAAAAGTTTATGAATTTACTGCCATATTATATCAACTTTAAAAATGCTCCTTGTACAATTATTGTTTATGCTAATGAGTATAAGATGATTGAAGAAAAAATCTTAAGAGCTAGTAATGTAGGGGAAGATATTATAGAAACTATGAAAAGTACTGACTCAGCAGCGCAAGGAATTGGAGCAGCAGTAGAAAACTTTATGCTGGCTGCCACAGCTATGGGTTATGGGACATGTTATATGACAGGACCTGTTCATGCTAAGAGAGAAATAGAAGAATTAATAGGCTTTGAAAAACCAGGATATTCTTTAATG
>CAKVNP010000117.1 GCA_934777095.1 uncultured Clostridium sp.
TTCATGATGCTATTGGTAAAGTTTTAGGGGAAGCTGTTGATAGATTATAATAGAGCAAAAGCTATAGTAATTAATTATTACTGTAGCTTTTACTCTAGTTCTAATTCAAAAATATATTGTTCTTCATTAAACCTATATACCTGATCAATAATTTTCATTCCTAATTTATTTAAAAGTGTACATGATGATTTGTTAACCACTTGCGTTTCTGATACTATTTTCTTAATCTTTAACTCTTTTGATGCGAAATATAAAATTTCTTTTGTAGTTTCTAAAGCATATCCGTTGCCCCAGTAATCTGGTACAAATTGATATGAAAGTTCCTGATAAACACCATCATGATGCTTATCTATAGAAATTAATCCGATAAAATCATTAGTACTTTTTAATCTTACCACCCAATATAAAGAGCCATCTGTAGAATTTATCATCTCATTAAAGTTATCATTATACCTTTCAATAGAAACTATTCCACCAAGAAATTTTCTAACTCTATTATCAAAATATACTCTTTTAACATCTTCATAATCATCTTGATTTAAAACTTGTATTCTACATCTCTTTGTCTCCATTTTACCTCCTTTTATAAATCATTTTTGTTAAATATTTACTTTTGTATAATTTTAGCATTATACTTTTAACATAACAAGTTAGTTTTCACCCTTATCTTCACCAAAAATAATATACGTACTTTAATAATAGACTGTGTTGATAATAACTTTCTTGATAGCCAGCTTAAATGGCTATATAAATGGCAAAAACAATGTGATCAAAATAAGAAATAAACGTTAAATGAGCCATACTAACATTTAGTATGACTCATTTTATTTACTATCATCTTTGTTCTGCTTATCTAATTCTTATGCCAGCTTATTCTTTACTTTATATTTTTCCTTCACCAACCTTCATTAATTATTTGTCTAAAAACTCTTTTAGTTCTAATAAAGAATTAAACTTCTGATAAAGGTCTTTTTCTATTTCTCTGCTTGGCTGAACAATATCTGGTACCATAATTGTTTTCATTCCTGATCTTAGCGCTGCTGTAACTCCATTAATTGAATCTTCTACAGCGATACAATCTTCAGGTCTTCTATTAAATTTGCTGCATGATTTAAGATATATTTCTGGATCTGGTTTACCCTTTTCCACCATATCTCCAGTAATAATTTCATCAAAGTAATCTAGTATTTCTGCTTGTTGTAAATGGCTAACAACTAATTGCCTTTGGGTAGATGATGCTAGTCCAATTTCATAATTATTTTCCTTTAAAAAGCTAAGCAGCTCATAAACACCTTTTTTTATTGGTACTCCATTTTCTTTAATAAGCTCCTCGAACTTATCTAGGAGGTCATTTATACATTCTTCACCAGTAAACTGACTTGCAAAATTTTCATCAATAAACTTTTTGCTATCCTCAGCAGTAAGCCCCCTACATCCATTGATAACATAATCTATATCCTGTACATTTCTTTCTTTTAAAATAATCCTCCAAGCCTTATCATAAACCTTCTCTGTATCAAATAAGACTCCATCCATGTCAAAAATAATTGTTTTTATCATTTATTTTCCCCCTCAGTAAAATTCTCATACCATAATTTTACTGTATGTTGAAAACTATTTCAAATAAACAATTATTTTTCATATTCATACATAAAATAATTACATTCTGCCATGCCTATTTTTTGATAAGTCTTTTGTGCATTATAATTTTCCTGCTCTACATAAAGTCTGATACCAACATATTCATCGCTTCCGTCACATATTTCTTTTACCTTATTATATAAAGCTTTAAATATACCTTTTCCCCTATAATCCTGATGTACATATACACTCTGTACCCAGATAAATGTACCATTTCGCCAGTCGCTCCATTCATATGTATACATTATCTGCCCTACTACTTTACCATCTATCTCACAAACATGATAAATACCTTTTCTTTCATCCTGTAAGATTCCTCTTACCCCTTCAGTTAAAATATCTTTATCCAATATTTTATCTTCAGTTTCAGCTGCTAAATTATAATTGTATTGTACTATAGCAGCTAAATCGCTTATCTCTGCTCTTCTAATTCTCATTTTCTTCCTCCAAACACATATACACTTACTTTTATTAATATTTCAGATATTAGTTATTTTTAAATATTTACCTTAATTTTACACTAAAAGTATCATTATTAGAATAAAAAATACCGCTGGCATATTATCCAATCGGTATCTTTTATTTACTTACATTATTCTATTCTATTTTCAATTCTATTGCGTATTGCCTCCATACGCTTATCTAAACTTGCGCTAAGTTCTGCACATTCAATTAATTCCTTTTCAAGAATTTCAATTTCATCTGCTGCAATATTCTTTTTATATCTCAATTTATGTTCTAAGCTTGCCCAAAAATCCATTGCTATCGTTCTTAGCTGTACTTCAATTTTCATTCCTTTCTTTTCATTCTGTAGAAAAATAGGAACTTCAATAATTAAATGTAAGCTTCGATAGCCACTTTTTTTAGGTTTTTTAATATAATCTTTCTTTTCAATGAGCTTTACATCATCCTGCTGTAATAAACAATCTGCTAACATATATATGTCTTCTGGAAAAGAACAAATCACCCTGACACCTGCAACATCCTTAATATTTTCTTGAATAGCTTCTAAAGTAAATGGTAGTTCCTTTTTCTTCAGCTTTTTAATAATTCCTTCTGGTGACTTTAATCTAGATTTAATTCCTTCTATAGGATTTCTATCATATTGTAAGGAAAATTGTTCATTTAATACATTAAATTTAGTTTCAACTTCCATAATTGCGCAACGATAATATGCCATTAATTCATTTATCGGCTGCATATTCTTTTGTATCACTTCTAAAAATTCATCATTTATTATTTTGTCTCTTAGTATTTTTTCTCCAATCTTTTTTAACATATGATCATCCTTTTATCTATTTTCACTTTACATAATCAGTATATTTCTATGGTACCATAAAAAAAGTCTTTCTAATACTAATGGAATTATTAACTTTATGTTACGAAATATTTATCATCTAAATGTTACAATGCTCATTACTAAATCTCACTTTATTTATTTGAGGTAAAAAATAAAGCGTGAAATCATCATAATGATTTCACGCTGAACAATTATTCGTCTAAAACTTTTAACATTTATAATATTTCAAACAAGATTATTTTTGTCAAAGCAAAAGTTTTATAATATAAATTATACTTCTATCCTTGTGACATTTGCTGCTTTACTGCTGCAATTTCATCTGGTATTGCTGGTTGTGCAGGTATATAATATCCTTTTTCTTTTGCCTTTAAATATAATTGATATTGACGATATTCATCTTGATTTCTCATCTGTTGAATAGTTTCACGTAACTGTTGATTTTCACATTGAGCAATTATTCCACCATATCCTGCAATACTTGCATTTAATGCACCAAGATAATCACTTATCATTTCTTTTTCTTGCATATTAATACCTCCTAACTTAAAAATGCCATTAGCTTTTCTTTACTTCTTTTAGCATCTTGAGCATCCTTATTTAACATTTCTTTTAATACTGGATCTGTACATTGTTGTGCATAAAACTCAAGTTTTTTTTCAATTGTACAGTGAGCACCAATTAAATGACGAAGATTTTGTAACTCTAGCTTATTTAAATTAGCCATATAATCACTTCCTTATAAATTTATATATATTTATTATTCCTGGTATAGTGATTTAATATGTATTTAAACTTTTTCAGTATCTAGCTAGCTGTTTTATAGATTTAATTTCTATTATCAAAGCTGCCTCATAAAGCATAGAATAATATATGTAACTTACTAAGGAGGAAAAGAAATTGGAAATTGGTTATTTAGTAACTCGAAAATCTTATAATAATGATATAATTTTCATAATTCTAAATATCTTAAATGGAGTTGCATATCTAGCTTCTATAAATTATCGATTAAATGCTGATTCACCTTTGTCAGATTTAAATCTTGTATGCAATAAAAATAATTCATCTTTTTTCATGGAAAAAAATAAAAATTCAAATACCACACTTTCAAATAATGAACCCGATCGACGAATTATTCCTCATTCAATTATGAGTATATTCAAAAAAAATTTTGCTAGTAATACCTTGATTCTTCATATAGATGGGGATAAGTTTTATTTAAAAGAATCTATGAAGCAATATAAATTTTCCAGGGTTAATGTGCTTGGTTTTGCAATTCACGAAAATAAGCAGCCTGAAGCAATTAAAGACCTCCTAAATAAATATAACCCAAAGATTATAGTTATTACTGGCCATGATTCTCTAATAAATGATAAACCTAATTCTACTAATATAAACGACTATAAAAACTCTAAATATTTTATTGATTCTACTAAAATCGCCCGTTCTTTTAATTCTGACTATAATGATTTAGTTATAATTTCAGGTGGCTGCAAATCAAATTATGAAGAACTGATGAATGCTGGGGCTAATTTTGCCAGCTCACCTGGAAGAAAACTTATTAATATTACCGATCCAGTTAATATTGCTTGCTTATTAGCTACATCTTCTAAGGAAAATCAACTTGATATAGATTATTTTATTAATAAAATCCCCTTAGAACCAGGATGTATTGGTGGAATATCTACTTGTGGTCAATATCTCTAAAAAAACTAAAGACATAAGGAAAGGCTATTTACTATCTATTTTATGAGCCTCTTACCTTATGCCTTTATTTTTATGCAGATACAACCTTTAACACAATTACTAAATAAATTAGGCTGCATATTAAAATAATTAATGAAAAAGGAATAGAAAATTTTGCGTATTCTTTTAGACTATATATTTTTCTTATTCTTTTCTTTTCCTCTTCTGTACATCTATGAGGCTTTTTAATAAATTCATTTACCTGCCCTAATAATATAGGTCCGCCGGTAGCTGACCATGGCAGCATACTGCTTCCTGCTAATATTCCAAAAGAATATAGATTTCCTATAACCAGCCAATCTATAAGCTCTTCTACTCCATTTATTTTATTACGTTTCACAACTGGCATAATTATTCCTTCAAATGAAAGAGTAACATTATTATTTAAAATAAAGAGATACTCTAGAAATGGTTCTGGTGCTGATATAGGTTCCACTTATGTATTTTCGGATTATAGTGAAAACACTGCCTGTAAAAGCTTTAGTTTTCAATACCTTGATTCCGGTATTACTGAAGAGCAATTCACCTATTCTATTGAGGCATCATGCTTATCAAATAAAATAATTAACCCTAGTATGCTTATTTCAAACGCTTCTTTAAATTTGATAACAGGTGAATAATTTTTTTTGGAGTTAAGTATGAATAAAATTTTATATAGTAATTGGAAAGCTCGTATTAATAAAAATACTATGAAATATTCTTTTAAGCTTTCCTGCCTAATTAAAAAATCATCTTTCTTATATAATTCTTATAATAATCTTACTATTGAACTATTTCCTTATAGTATATGCAGAAAAGCTCAATGTAATATATTTATTAATTTAAGCAGTAATATCCATGGTAGAAATAAAATAATTAAAGTAATTAAGATACCTTTATATAGAAATATGGATTTAAAGCTTATTAATATAAATTTGAATAAAATTTTATGTAATATCAATATAAAACCTTATTCAAATTTAGATATATATGTTTCTATTAATTGCTCTAAATCCCTTATTTCCCGCCCTTATATAAATATAAATTATACAAATAACTTCCATAAAAATAATAAAGATGATTATCAGACACATAATTTTAATGATTACGGCATTGTAAAAGAAAAAATTAATAACTCTACAGATCTTAAAACTAAATATAACAATCTTTCAGCAATTCTATATTCTCTTATGGGAAAAAATATTGAAATAGAAATTCAAGATACTGAAACGGAGATCTTAAAAGGTAAAATAGTTTCAGTAAATGATTATACTTTACTTATAAAGAAAAATAATTATTTACAGGCAATACTAATTGACAGTATCTGTATACTATATACAGATGAAGAAATATCCCTAGCACCTTTATCTCCTACGCTGATAACTCCAATGGAATCTATCTTAAAGTATATTAAAGATTCCGGTATCGTCCTTTCTATTAATGATGAATATATGAATATAGAAAAAATTAAATTATTAGAAATAGGCTGTAATTTATTAAAGGTCTGCTCATGCAATTCAAATAATAGGAAAAATTATATCTTTAATACCTCACAGCTAAAAGTTATTAAAATGATTCCAGTAGAATATTTAAAATACCTTTAGGATAATTTATATAGCTTAAAAGAGTAGTAACTATAGTTTACTGCTCTTTTAAGCTATATTTTTTTTATAAAGTTTTTTCTAAAGATATATTAACCTCAAATATAATACCATCTACAGACATTTCAACACAAATTACTTTTTCCACTGTTGCATTAGTAGTAAATTCGCCTCTTATTAATGTTGGCGTTGAAATATCAACATTAATGTTCTCTCTTGAATATATAGTTGCCACATTAGCTGTCAGCATATTTATTAGCTCTGATATTGCACTTTGCGCTAATTCATCTAATTCATTAACTGGCATACCCATCATCATTTGAGATGCTACTCTTTTAGCTCCTTCATTTTGTATACCATAGATAATACTTCCTTTTATATCTCCAGTAAGGCCTATTATTACTTCTACCCCTGAACTCTCGATATATTTACTTTTTAATGATATTCCTTTTTTTTCAATATTAGAAAATCCTAGCTGTGGCATTACTTCCGCAAAAGACTGTAGCACTGGATTTATTATATT
>CAKVNP010000118.1 GCA_934777095.1 uncultured Clostridium sp.
GTGCTATTGTATGTGCTGTTTTTGCATTTTTAGTACTTAGGCTGGCGTATTTGGGTATAGTAAAGCATGGAGAATATTCAGATTTAGCGGCTGCAGATTGGAAATCTGAAATTAGCCTCACAGCTCAAAGAGGGGATATATTAGATAGAAATAACTCAATATTAGTAACATCAGCTAACGTATATCGAGTGGATGTAGATTTGGATGCATTAAGGAGTTATATTGATGATGAGGGTATATCAATGGAGAAAGTTTCTAGTGATGTTGCAGCATTATTAAATGTAGACCAAAATGAAATATTAGAAAAATTAAATGATAAAGATGCCTTATATCCAGTTTTAGCTAGGGGAATTGAAAAGGCTATAGCGGATCAAATAAAGAGTTTAGGGTATTATGGTATTATAGTATCAAAAGAAACTAAAAGATTTTATCCTAATGGAAGATTTTTAGCACAGGTGTTAGGAACCATTAATGCAGATGGGGAAGGTTTAACAGGATTAGAGCTGGAATATGATGACCAGTTAACAGGTTTATCAGGTTTAGAAATAGGTGGAATAGATGGACAGCAGAATTCATTGCCGTTTGTCGGTAGTACTATTACGCCAGCTATTAATGGTAAGGATGTTATTACAACAATAGATGAAAATATTCAATATTTTGCAGAGGAAATAGCTGAAAAAGGTTTAGCGGAACACCAGGCTAAGAGGGTGTCAATTACAGTTATGAATCCCAATACAGGTGAAATATTAGCTATGGCTAGCAAGCCTGATTATGATCCTAATAGTCCTCATGAAGGATATGAATCTTTCGAGGGGAATGATGAAAATGAGCAGATACAGAATATGTGGAGGAATACTATTGTAAGTGATACTTATGAACCAGGTTCAACATTTAAGGTAGTTACAATGGTAGCAGCTCTTGAGGAGGGGCTGATTAATTCAGATACTGTTTTTGAATGTAATGGAAGTAAAACATTTGGAGATGTGAAGGTACATTGCTGGGAACATAATGGACATGGTAAGCAGACTGCAGCTGAAATATTACAGAATTCATGTAATGTAGGATTTATGGATTTAGGAGAAATGCTGGGGGCAGCAAAGCTTAATGAATATAGCAAGAAGCTTGGATTTGGCGAATTAACTAATATAGACTTGCCAGGTGAATCTACAGGTATATTAAAGGAAACAAATAGTATCAGCGAAATAGATTTAGCAACTATTGCATTTGGACAAACTAATACAGTAACTGCAATGCAGCTGATGACAGCTTTTAATGCTGTTGCTAATGGAGGAAGCCTTATACAGCCACATATTGTTAAGGAAATTTCTCATGAAGATTTTAATGGAAATAGAATAGTTGATGAAACAATTGAACCAGAAATAAGAAATGATGTGATTTCAGCAGGGACTTGTAACACAGTGAAAGATTATTTAATGAAATATACTGTGGGAGATTCTAATTCAGATAAGAATATTCAGTCATATACAATTGGGGGAAAAACAGGTACAGGACAAAAAGTTGATCAAGAAACAGGCACGTACTCAACAGATAAATATCTAGCTTCTGTAATAGCATTAGCACCAGTGGATAATCCTCAAGTTACTGTTTATATTACTGTTGATGAACCTAGTACAGGTATTTATTATGGTGGACAGGTTGCTACACCATTAATGAAAGAGCTATTTAGTAAAATATTTGCCTACATGGATTCTTCAGCCGCTAATGGGAATTATTCAATAACTAAAAATATAATTGTTCCAGAGGTTAGAGAGGAAAATATAGAAGAAGCTAAAAAAATCATTGAAGATAATGGGTTAAAGTATAAACTTGAAGGAAGTGGCGAAATAGTAACTTCTATGGATACTTATCCAGGTACAACAGTAAAGGATGGAGCAACAATAACTTTATATACAAATTCAAAATCTAAGATAGATAATGAAATAGTTATGCCTGATTTAACTGGGAAGGATTTTGAGGCAGCAGTAGTTGTTCTTAAAAATCTAGGTATTGATTATAAATATGAAGGCAGTGGGAAAATTATTGAACAAAGCATTGCTAGTGGAGAAAAGATTTCAAAAGGTACTAGTGTTAAATTAACCTTAAAAGAGGATTCTGAGTATTAATGGAGGATAAAGTGAAGGTTACAGCAACAAAAAAAAGAAAAAAGAAAAAAAGAGTAAAAATGGGCAAAGCCGATATGACTATTTTTGTCACAGTAATTTTGCTAGTAAGTATAGGCTTTTTAATGGTGTATTCAGCTAGTTCCTATTATTCTCTGTATAACAAGGGGACTACTAATTATTTTTTTAAGAAACAAATTGTATGGGTTCCACTAGGAATAATAGGTATGCTTTATTGTATGAGCAGAGATTATCATATATGGAAAAGATATAGTATAGTTGCTTATTTAGGGGTGACAGCACTTTTAATCTTTGTTTTAGTAGGACCTGAGTCTATTGTACCAGATATAAATGGTGCTACCAGATGGATAAACATTAAAGGGTTTTCTTTGCAGCCTTCTGAATTGGCTAAGTATGCCATGGTTATCTTAGGAGCACAAATAATAGATAATAATAAACAAATAATGGGTAAATCAATAAAAATACCGGCAATAGTATTAGGATTAGGTGGATTTTACTTTATATTAATAGAAAAAGAAAATAATTTAAGTATTGCTTCCGTAGTATTATTAGCAACATGCGTTATGTTGTTTGTTGGAGGATTAAACAAGAAAATAATTTCAGTTTTAATTCCTTCTGGTATAGGACTAGGAATAGTATTCGTTTTTAGTAAATCATACAGACTTGCTAGAGCAACAAACTTTTTAAATCCATGGGCAGATGCTTCAGGTGATGGGTATCAATTAGTTCATTCATTATTAGCTATAGGATCAGGGGGATTATTTGGTTCGGGACTTGGACAGTCAAAGCAGAAAGCATTATATATGCCAGAGCCACATAATGATTTTATATTTTCAATAATTGCAGAAGAATTTGGGTTTATTGGCTGCTTAATAGTAATTGGCTTATTTATAACTTTAATTTTAGCTGCACTATCTGTGGCTGTAAGAGCAAAAGACATGTATGGAAAGCTGGTAGCAGTTGGTATTACAACAGTTATTGGATTCCAAGCTATAATTAATATAGCAGTAGTTACAGGGTCAATGCCTGTAACAGGAGTTCCTCTGCCGTTTATCAGTTATGGAGGAACATCACTTGTATTTACCATGGCAGCAATGGGAGTTTTACTAAACATATCCAGACAATGTAGGGAAAAGTAAAGGGGAGAATAATAACAAAAGAAAAGAAGTATAAAAGAAAGAGTGTATAATATGTGTAAAAAAATAAGAAATATAGTTTTAGTATTATGTTTACTAATTCCAGTAGCAGCATTCATTTGGATGAGTGTATCAGTAAAAAAAATAACTATATTAGTTGATGGAAATAAGCTGGAATATTCTTCGATAAATGGAACAGTAGCTGATGCTTTAAGCAAGTCAGGAGTACAGCTTGGTGAAAGTGATAAAGTAAATAAAGAACTAAGTAAAAAAATATATAACAATGAAGAAATTGTGGTGACAAGAGTAGCTGTATCTGAAGAAGAGGCTGTTGAAGAAATACCATATGGAGAAGTAGTATTAAAGAACTATAAAACTAATGTAGGAGAATCATCTGTAATTACAGAAGGTGAAAACGGACAAAAGACTATTAAATATTCAGTAACATATGAAAATGGAGTGGAAGTTGCTAGAAATATCATTTCAGAAGAAATAACTAAAGAAAAAGTAGATAAAGTCATCTCGGAAGGTATTTTTGATGCAGCAGATATAGCAGTTTGTGTAAATCAAAATAGATATGTTGATGCGAGCTATATACCAGGGGATTTAGTTATTCCTAATGTAAGATTTGCCTCAGGAACTTCTAATAAATATATGAGGGCTGAAGCTGCCAGTGCTTTAGAAAATATGTTTAATGCAGCTGAAAATGATGGCATATATCTATATGGTGTATCAGGATATAGATCATATGGAGTACAAAGCGGATTATATGCAGCAGATCCTTACTCAGGATATTCAGCTCCACCAGGTGCCAGTGAGCATCAGCTAGGATTAGCAATGGATATAAGTGATAGCACAGGTAATTTAATAACATCTTTTGAGGATACTGTAGAAAGTAAATGGCTTAAGGATAATGCTCATAAATATGGCTTTGTTTTAAGATATATGAAAGATAAGGAATATATAACAAAATATATGTATGAACCATGGCATTTCAGATATCTTGGCGTTGAACTTGCTACTGAGTTATATGAAAGAGGAATTACGCTAGAAGAGTACTATGGAGAGTATTAAAAATTAAATATATAAATTGATAATAATAAATGCAGAGGGCTTTTAGCTCTTTGCATTTTGGTTTATATTGGGAAAATCCTATAAAATTCAAAAGAAATATAATATTGACAATAGTATATATTTAAGATAAACTTTAAAACATAGTAAACACATAGGAAAAGTAAGAAAAGGAGAGTTCATTAATGGAAAGTACGTTTTTTAAAGAATTTTTATATTTAACTAATTTTAATACAATATTATTCATAGCTGTGCTTATTGGAACTTTTGGTCTGATAAAGGCTATGGAAAAAAAGAAAATCAAATTCTCAACTAGAATGATTTTATCAATGGGAATGGGACTTTTACTAGGAATTATAGTACAAGCAGTGGCTAAATTTCCTAAGGATCCGTCAACAGTTTCTTGGATAAATGAAGTAAACAAGTGGTATGGATTAATTGGTTATGGTTTTATGGATCTACTGAAAATGTTAGTGGTACCGCTAGTTTTATTATCTATTATAAGAGTAATAATAAATATGAAGGATGGAGTTGATTTAAAAAAGCTTACATCTAGATCTATATTTACGCTTCTAGGAACAACGACAATGGCTGCAATAGTAGCTATTTTTATCGGGAATTTATTTAAACTTGGAGTAGGTGAAGTAGTAGTTTCTACACCAAATGAAATGAAAGAAATTACTTCAATGGTAGATACATTAAGAGGTCTGATTCCGGCGAATATTGTGGAAGCCATGGCTAATGGAAATGTTGTGGGAATAGTAATATTTGCAGCTTTTATAGGAACATCCATTAATAGGCTGAATAAAAAATATTCAGAAGTAATTAAGCCGGCAGTAGATTTAGTGGAAGCAGCTTATAAAATAACAACAAGTGTAGCAATGACTATAATTAAATTTATGCCATATGCAGTAGTTGCACTGCTAGCTAATACAATTGCAGCTAGAGGAATAATTGCTATTATTAGTGTAGCTAAATTTATAGCTGCTTTGTATACTAGTGTGGCAATAGTATTTGTATTACATTTAGTAATAGTATCACTAAATGGATTAAATCCAATAAAGTATGTTAAAAATGTAATGGAGCCTTTAATTTTAGCTTTTACATCACGTTCTAGTTTAGGAACATTACCTGTTACCATAGAAACACTAACTGAAAAAGTAGGAATAGATAATGGAATAGCTAGCTTTGTAGGAAGTCTAGGATCTAATGCAGGGATGAATGGATGTGCAGCTATATATCCTGCACTAATGGCAGTTACAATAGCTAATATGTCTGGCACAAAAATGGATTTTGGTTTTTACATAATGCTGCTTGTGATAATTATTATTAGTTCATTGGGAATTGCTGGTCTGCCAGGTACAGCAACAATGTCTGTTTCAGTAGTTATTTCTGGTATAGGGATGGGGGCATATTTCCCGCTAGTTGGAGGTATTTTAGCAATAGACCCTATCTTAGATATGGGAAGAACTATGATTAATGTTAATGGTACTATGGTGACAGCTTTATCAGTGGGAAATAGTATGAATAGTCTTGATAAAGAAATATATAATAAGTAGCAATAAGATTGGTATGGTATTAAATAGTTTTTATTTAAAACGACCTAAAAGATTTTTGAAATCTGTTTAAAGAACTCGTAAGAGTTCTTTTTTTATATTGAGTTATCTAAAATAGTGATATACTAAATATATACGAATAGATAAGAAGGTGGTTTTTTGAAAATATTAGTTCTTAAAGTAACAATAAGGGCATCGTGGGTACATTCACTTAAGGAGAAAAGGATGGTGCTTTTAAGCATAACAAAGAGAATTGCAAATAAATTTAACGTTTCTGTAGGAGAAGTTGCTAGCCAGGACGAACATAAACTTATTGTCATTGGAATTTCTGCAGTAGGAACATCAGGAAAAGTACTAAGTGCTACAAAGGAAAGTATTATAAACTTTATTGAAGAAAACACCGATGGAGAAATTATCGATATAGAAGAAGATTTAATACAATATTAGGGTTAAAGGAAAGATTAAGTTAAAGCATCTTGTAAAAACTTTTAAAAAAACTAAAAAAAGTAAAAGAAAATATTGACAATGTAATACTGTAGTATTATATTAATAGTATAATTTAAAAATAAACGAAAATTTAATAAGTTCTTATCAAGAGTGGTGGAGGGACTGGCCCTGTGAAACCCAGCAACCTACTTCGTTAATTACGAATGTTGAATGATGAATGATGAATTAAGGAAAGAACTCTTAAGTGTTCTAGGTAAATATATTTAAGAAATTCCTGAGGAATTTCAACCTTAATTCATAATTCGAAATTCATAATTCATAATTAAATAAGTGTTGGTGCTAATTCCTGCAGCTTTTAGC
>CAKVNP010000119.1 GCA_934777095.1 uncultured Clostridium sp.
ATTTACCTTATTATATTTATGAAGAAAAGTATTTTGATACTATGTCTTCTAAAGTGATACCCTTTATTTCCTCCTTTGAAGAAAGTGGATATATTAACGGTGAAAACAATATAAAAATATATTATCGAAAATATATTTTAGATAATCCTAAAGGAAATATTGTAATCAGCCATGGCTTTACTGAATGTATAGAAAAGTATAGTGAATTAATCTATTATTTTCTTAATGAAGGTTTCTCTGTTTTTATCCATGAACATAGAGGTCACGGACGTTCTGGTGTTTTAGGACAGATAGACTCATCTCAAGTGAGCATAGAGGATTACCATTACTATATTTTAGATTTTAAAAGTTTCCTAGATAACATAGTAGTACCTAATAGTAAAAATCAAAATCTAATTTTATTTGCCCATTCTATGGGTGGGGGAATTGCTGCAAGATTCTTAGAAGAATATAATGATTATTTCAGCAAAGCTATTTTAAGTTCTCCAATGTTAGAAATTAATACAGGTTCTACCCATGCATTTATCGCTAAATCATTAACTAGATTAATGGTTAAAAAGAAGAAAAGTGGAAATTATGTTTTAGGACAAGGACCTTATATTGATTCATATCAATACGAAACAGCCGGTACAACTTGTAAAGCTAGATATGATTACTTCTATCATATTCAATCAAATAATAATGAGCTGCAAAGAGGCGGCGCATCATATCATTGGCTAGCAGAATCATTTAAATTATCAAAAGATGCTGTAAATGCTGCAGCAGAAATTAAAATTCCTCTTCTGCTATTTCAAGCTGAACATGATGATTTTGTAAAACCATCAGGACAAAATATATTTGCCGGTAAATTAAGTAACTGTACTTTAATTAAAGTTGCTGGTTCTAAACATGATATTTTTAGAGAAAAAGATGAAATATTAATACCATATATGGAAAAAATAATTTCATTTATAAATTAAATAGCGCCTCCATTTTTGTTTATTTTGCTCAACATTGTAATTTAATGGTATATATTGTACAATATTGTAGTAACTAAAACAAAATTGGGGGTATTTTGATGAAAACAAATAAAAAAATCACACAAAAACTATCATTAACACTATCTGCTTTAATTTTATTTGTACTATGTACTGTAAATATTACAGCATCAGCACATTGTAAAAACAGTACAATTTCTAAGACTTTTATTTCCGAAGAAAATTTAGGACAAGCTATGGATTCTATTGTAGGTCCATACATATCTTCTTTTGAAAGTACAGGCTACTTTACTGGCCAAAATAATGTAAACATTTTTTATAAAAAATATGTTTTACCAAATCCAAAGGGTAACGTAGTTATCAGCCACGGCTTTACTGAATATGCGGAAAAATATAATGAATTAATTTATTATTTCTTGCAAGAAGGTTACTCAGTATTTATCGCTGAACACAGAGGCCATGGAAGATCAGGACACTTAGGAAAAGTTGATTCTACTCAAGTAAACGTTGAAAACAATGAATACTATATTTTAGACTTAAAAACTTTTATTGATTCTGTTGTTAAACCAAATTCAAAAGATAAAAAGTTATTTTTATTTGGTCACTCTATGGGGGGAGGAATTGCCGCTAAATTTGCTGAAGAATATCCTAACTACTTTAGCGCTGTAATTTTAACTGCTCCAATGTTAGAAATTGATACTGGCTCAACTAATGCCTTAGTTGCAAGATCTTTAGCTAACTTAATGGTCAACACAGGAAATGGAGGTAAATATGTTTTAGGTCAAAGTGCTTTTGATGGAACATATGACTTTGAAAACTCCAGTACTGGTTCACGAGCTAGGTATGACTATACTTACAATATGGTTAATAACAATGCTGAATTACAAAGAGGCGGGGCATCATATAACTGGTTATTACAATGCTTTAGATTAACTGACTATGCTGTAAATAATGCATGTAAAATAAAATCTCCAGTACTATTATTCCAAGCTGAAAATGATACAATGGTTAAACCAGGCGGACAGAATACTTTTGCTTCTAAAGCAAGAAACTGTGAATTAGTTAAAATATCAGGTGGACAACATAATCTTTTTAGAGAGTCTGATGATATATTATTGCCTTACTTACAAAAGGTTATGTCTTTCTATAATTCAAATTTATAAAAATAGAGGCTGCTTAGGCAGCCTCCTTTCTATGGAAATAATATATTCACTCTTGTCCATTCATTTACTTTTGATTCAATAGATATCTCAATTTCTAATTTATCACTAAGCTTTTTACATAAATACAAGCCCATGCCAGTAGATTTACAATATTTACGTCCGTTTTCTCCTGTATATCCTTTTTCAAAAGCTTTTTTTATCGTTTTTTCATCCATGCCTATTCCATTATCAGTAATACTTAATAACGTCTTTTTATTAATTTTGCTGCATTGAAACTTTAATATGCTTTGAGGCTTATCCATATATTTTATTGAATTAATAACTATCTGTTGTAAAATAAACTCAATCCACTTGCTGTCACTATAAATATCCTCATCAATATTATCTACTTCAATCTTAATCCTTTTCTCTATTAATATATTAGCATTACGTTTTATTACTGAATTAATTATCTTCTTTAAATTTATCTTCTTAACAAGATAATCTTTATATAAATCATTGCTTCTTGCATAAAAAAGCACTTGTTCAATATAATTTTCTATTTTCTCTATTTCTTCAATTATGCTGTCACTTGTTTTTGATGGATTATTCTCTAAAATAAGTCTTGAAGCAGCTATAGGTGTCTTAATTTCATGCACCCACATTTCAATATACTCTTTATATTCCTCTATATTTCTTGCCAAATCTGCTACTTCATCTTTCATTGATTTATTACATTGATCAATTACTTCATAATTAATCCTGCTATCCACAAAATCCCCCGGCTTAATAATTTCAGTTATAAAATACTTTTTATCAATGGATGATAGATTTTCCCAAAGACTATCATAATAATTTTTCCTTTTAATAAAATCAATTATTAAATATACTAAAACAGTTCCTAGATTTATCACCTCGATAAATACTATAGGATAATTATCTACACCTAAGGTCTTTAGTAAGCCAATTGTTATTATTGCTACTAATAAGTTTATACTTATAAAAACAAATTTTTCTGATAAATATTCCTTTAAATTCATATTAATATATAGCCTTGTCCTCTCTTAGTCTGCAGATAATTAACTGCCCCTATCTCATCAATCTTCTTCCTTAGTCTATTAATATTCACAGTCAAAGTATTATCATCAATAAATTCATCTGATTGCCATAGCGACTTCATCAAATCATTCCTAGATACTATTTTGGCTTTATTTTTAATTAAAGTATATAATATCTTGCTTTCATTTTTTGTAAGCTCCACTCTGCTATCTTCATATGACATTTCACTTGAAGCTCTATTATACTTAAGTCCTCTATATTCATAAATCTCTGATGATTCATTACTATATGCTCTTCTTAATAAGGATTCTATTCTAGCTAAAAGAATATGCGTATTGTATGGCTTAGTAATAAAATCATCTGCCCCTAAATTCATACTCATAAGTTCATCTATTTCACTATCTCTACTTGTTACCACTATGATTGGCACATTAGATTTTTTTCTTATTTCCCTGCAGATATAATACCCATCATATACTGGCAGATTAATATCTAATAAAATTACTTGTGAATTACTATTTAATGCAATATCAATAATATTTTCAAAATCAGCAGAATACGCTACTTCATATCCATATCTGCCCAGGAAGCTACCAAGTTCTTCCCTTATTTTCTCTTCATCTTCAATAATAAATACCTTTTTATCCACTAAAACACCACTTTCTCATTATAAATATAAATTAAAAGAAACTCCCTTTGGAGTTTCATCCCTACTTCTTACCTCTTACAGAATTGCTTTTGTCGTTAAATATCCTAAAAGTATAAGCCCAAAATTCCAAATAGTAATTCCTAATGATGAATATACTGTAAACTCTACTATATCCTCTTTTAATGTTCCTGAAATTAAAGATACAATAGTTCTTACTACTGGCAGCAACCTACAGATAAATACTCCCTTACCGCCAAATCTTTCGCTATAAAATTTAACTTTATTAATGGAGGTAGTTATTTTAGGAAATTTTTTAATGAGCCATGCTATAAGAGGTGTTCCTACAAAATATCCAACATAATATAGAGTTATGCTTCCTAAAAGCCCTGCAAGTACAGTTACCATTAAAATATATATCATACTATATCCACTTTGTGCAATAAAAACTCCTATTGCCGGGAAAATAACGCCTCCTGGCAGAGCTGGCAGATTGCAATATTCCATATACACTATAAAAAAAATAAATATAGTTCCATACTCTAAAATATATTTTACAATTTGTTGAACACTATCCATAATAATTACCCCTTAATTTCTATAATTATTTTATCGTAGGTTTTTACCGTTATCTTTCTATTTTCCGAAAAAAGTTGTAGTAGTTAAATATCCAAATAATATAAGTCCTAAATTCCATAAAGCTATCCCTAGTGATGAATAGATAAAAAACTGATAAAAATTTTCTCTCACAGCTCCTGATATTAATGATATTATTGTTCTTATTCCAGGAATAAATCTACATATAAGCGCACCCTTGCTGCCGTATTTTTCTAGGTATTCTAAAACTTTATCTATACGTTTTTCACTTTTAGGAAATTTCTTTTTAATCCAATCTAAAATTGGCTGTCCAATCCAATAGCCTATTAGGTATAAGGTTATACTTCCTGAT
Source organism: uncultured Clostridium sp. (assembly GCA_934777095.1). Taxonomy (GTDB): domain Bacteria; phylum Bacillota; class Clostridia; order Clostridiales; family Clostridiaceae; genus Clostridium. Next base: position 4,774 of record CAKVNP010000119.1, read on the forward strand.
ATTGCAGCTGATAACGACACTATAAAAATCCATAAAAAGCTATTATCTGTTTTAGCAATAAATATTCCTATAGCAGGTAAAATTAATGTAGCTGAAAGCCCTGGAAAATTAAGTTGTTCTAAATATAGCAAAGCAAAAATAAGAATGGCTCCATATCTAGAAATATATTGAATAACCTCTTCCGTTGTACCCATATACCTCACCTCTTATAATTCTTTTCATATATATAGAATACATCTTTTTCCAGTTATTTTCAGCACATTTACAATTATTTAATTTTCTATTACTGATTTATACCCTCTATATGTGGCATAAAAATATCCTCCATAAACAATCAACATAATCACCGCTGTCATCAATGATGTATTAAATATATTTATTGGACCAAACATACTTACATACCTGCTCACTACATCAATTCCTATTATTGAATGTACTACTGCAAGGCTTAATGGCAACATAAAGAAAATTAATACCTGGATAAATATGCTGCGGTTTATCATAATCCTGCCAGCTCCAATTCTCTTTAATGCTTCATATCTTTCTACCGAATCATTACAATGTGATAATTGCTGCAATGCAAGTACAGCTACACTAGCTAATAAGAATATTATTCCTAAATACATTGCTAAAAACAGTACTACTGTTGATAATCCCCGATGATCTTCAATAACAGCATCCTTAGTTGCATCATAAATATAATATCCTCTATCAGATACATCATAATTATTAGTTGTCTTAGATATTTCTATTATCTGCTGCTTTGCCGCCTCTTTATTAGCACCTTTAAAATTCATATTTACTATTTCTGCTTCTACTTCAGCACTCTCTGCTAATTCATCAGGAATTATTAAGCCAAAAACGATATCTCCCTGACTTTCAGTCTGGAAGTTTTCATTATATATTTCACTATATAAATTATAGTCATTATCCTGAATTTTTATTACGTCTTCCTTATATAAAAATTTATCTATTTCATTTTTAAATACTTCTGTTGAAATCATTACCCTAACTTCATCATCCTTAAGCGAAATAGGATCTTTTCCCTGGATCTTCCTAACCTTATTAATATCGCTAAGCTTGATAGCTTCAACTCCATCAATAGCCTCATCTCCAGTTAATAGATATGCATACTTTGAAAGATATTCTTTAAAAAATTTATTTACATCGGCTTTTACCATATATAAATTAAAAGTTATATAATCTTCATTTTCTCCAAGGTTATACCCATAATCTTTTAATACATCACTAACTGAAACATTTAAAGGTCCATCTTTGCGATAAACGCTCATTGATGCATCAAAAGTAGTCTTCATTTGCACTGAATTATCAAAGGAATTTTTAAATCCTAATCCTGTAGATAATGTTCCTATTGTTACAAATAGCATTAGACAGATAGTGGTCATTGATAAAAAATTAGTATTAAATTTGCTAGTTATCTGCCTGATAGTAAATATATTTAAGCCATTTAAATAAGTATTTTTGTTCTTTTCAGTTACAAATAATATTATAGCTGAAATACTATAAAAAAATGTTGCTGTCCCAACTATCCCCAATATAATAGAAACTGGGAATCTAATATCCGTATAATCTAAGTTACATTTTTCAATAAAATAATATGCTGTAGACAATGATGCTATAGATGCTACAAATAAAATACATGATACATAAATATTCTTAATTTTAACTTCTTCACTCTTTTTAGCACCATAGATAAGATCGATCAGTTTATACTTTGATACCTTAACCATATTTATTATCATTGAAAATGCGTACATAATTGCAAAATACTGCAACGTCTTTATCATGGCATCAAAAGAAAAAGTAAATCTATATTTTGACATTTCAACTACAAACATTTTTTCTAACATAATTGATAATCCTTGTGATGCAGCTATACCAAGAAGCAGACCAACAACTAATGAAAGGCATCCGAT
>CAKVNP010000120.1 GCA_934777095.1 uncultured Clostridium sp.
TAACTGCTGACACCTCCTGCGGAATACTTTTGCATGCTATTGCTTTTTAAGCTTGTGGCCTGCCTCATGGGTCAAATACTGCTTTTTATATTACTTATACTAAAAACTTATCAAGCATAATTGATAGTATAGATTTCTATTCAACCTTAGTTTCGCGAATAAATTCTGTATTTTTATCATTCTGTTTACAATATTACTCCCGCTTGCCTATTAAAATCCTATATACTTATACGAAATCTTCTTAATATATTTAGATATTTACGCTTTAATCTTTCAATAAATGATATCTTCGTAAATGAATTGATTAAAGAAATAATATCACTGGTTTCTTCCACATCTGAAAAAAAGGCTGCTCGCTTAGAATTCACTTCTGATGCTTTTACTATTGCTGGATTATTTTTTATAGCACAATCTAAATCAACTGATTTTATGAAAATACTTCTTTTGATAGCTTTTAATAAATTCGTTCCTTTGTTTGAATGAACGATAACTAAGGAAATACCTTTGTCATCATCTAACTCTGGATAATTGTTTTCTACTCCCCAAAAATCAGCAATTGTTATATCACTTACTCTCTCTATAGATTTAAACTGACACTGATAACACGATGGTCTTAAATATAAGTTCTGTAGAAAACCTATCATAAAAGGCTCTTGATTTACTTTTTTTATATACGTCGTATTATCGTCGAATGAAAACCTAATGGAATATCTCTTCCAACTTTTGTCTTTAACCCTAAAATTGATATTTCTAATAGGTAAATTATTTATTACAGAAATACACTTCACATATTTTCTCCATACCAATCTTGATGGAACCCCATGACAAGCTAAATCAATAGTAATAAGATTTTCATATTCTTTTATTAAGAATTTTTTTAACGCCTCAACTTGACAAGGTGTACCCGTAAATAAAACTAGCTTTTCATCATTCAAATCATTCCGGCACTGTTTATATATACCAGTGCAATTACTTTGAACGTATTTACTACCACGCAATTTATTTAAATTACTTTTATCAGTTACTCGACTATGATATACCTCAAAATTTGCGTCAAACGCGGCTCCATAAACAACTCCATTATTGGTTAATACGTAATCAGCTAATGCAGAGAAAATCCCTCCTGAAGAACTAATTAAGCGAATATTTTCCTTTAAATAGTATGCAGCAAATGCCTCTGATTTGGTTAAATTTCTTATACGATTATGTGTAGGACAAATCACTTCACATAATCTACAATTTACGCATTTACTACTATCAATATTAGGATAATAAAAACCTTCATTATCCTCTATCATTTTTATAGCTGATTGAGGGCAAATATCATAACACGCACTACAACCACAACAAAATTCTTTTTTCTCGTAAAGCAACTACAAACCCTCCTCCGCATCAAAAATCATTTTTTTAACTTATCCATGATACTTATGCAAAAAGCCCTTTCAGGAATATTCAAACTGAATTGCCAAATGCTTATACAATAAATAAGTGTATAAACAATAGCCCAACCACATAACACTAATAGAGAATCAATATGTATAATTTTGAAACCTATCACTCCAACTACTACTGGTATAATAAAGCCCGGGAATATCGATAATATATTTTTCCAAAAAGCTATTATGTCAATATTACATTGTTTATGATAATAAACATTCATAATTAATCCGTTAGCTAGTATTAATGAAATGCTTGTTCCTAAAGCAGTACCAATTGCTCCCCATAATTTGCATAACCATATTGACATTACTACGTTGATAACAGCCATTATCAAATATATGATAGAACGAAAACTATGCTTATTTTGAGCTCTTTGTATTTCAACACCCACATTTTCGATTAGCGGAATCGTAACTGGTAATAGCAATAACAATAATATATAGTATGAATCTTCATATCCAATACCAACCCATATTTCTATAAAAGACTTTCCAAAAAAAATAAAGCCACTAACAATCAAAGATAATATCAAAAACTGGATTCTACCCACTTTTATAAATAACGTGGTTAATTCTTTTCTTTGAATATCCAGATCACTTCTTGTATCATTGATTATCTTATGGATTAACGGCACAAATACACTTGAAACTGCTGTTGATATCATACAATAGTAATTGTTTAATATGTAAGCTACAGAATAAATTGCTACTGAAACAGTGCCTCTATATCTTGCCAATATAAGCTTGTCAACATTCCAGTTAATCTGATCAACAATTATATTTATAGCAATGAAGGAAGTGTATATCAATAAATCCTTAAACAATCCTTTAGGATAATGTCTGTATGTAAATTTTTCTTTTAATTTGAAAACAACATACCACAAATATACGCAATCGGTAAATAATGCAAATAAAACAGTAACAACAACAATTCCCACAGACCTGTAGCCCATGATAAGTAAAGGTAGGGTAACTAATGGACTACAAACAGTTTTCACTAATCCTAAAAGCTTGAGAAAAACAAATCTTTCATGTGCACTAATAATATCTGTAAAAACACTCATAGGAAATGATATTGTAAGATTAAAGGTAAGTAGCAAAAACAATTTTTTTACTAGCGTGTATTCATCAGCCGTTAATCCATCAGCAAAAACATATACCAAATTATTGCTAATAAAAACTCCACTAAGAAAAGCAATAAAACCAATAATACAAAATATACTTATGAACATACCATTAAGTTTAGCAATATTTTCTGCTTCATTGCGTTTTTTGTAAATTGCATAATAGCGAATATAGCTGCTATTAAAACCTAAGCTCAGAATTCCTAGCATTGAAATCGTTGAAACAACAGTATTATATAATCCATATTCGCTTTGTCCCAATGTACAAATCATATAAGGTGTATATAACAATGTTACAATAACACCAAATAACATCTGTACATACGAAAGAATAGATCCAAGAGTTCTTTGATTCATTATAATCACTTTCTAGCAAGATTAGCTTTTAAAAATTCAATTGACATGGCTTTCAATTTCAAAAAATCTGGACAAACCTCTTTGTAATCAATGGGACAAGAATTCTTAATATATTCATAATTAGTTTTATTATTGCCACTACAAAATCTGTCTGATCTGTTAAACAATTTAGATAAAGACTCTATTCTGGAACTCATTGAGGACTTTGAGGGACGTTCAAAAACAAAATACTGCTTTTCAAAGATAAGAGAAAAAGCCATTGCATGAAAGCTATCAGTAAAAACATATTCTGCATTTTTAATTAACCCTAAAAACTCTTCCGGTGTAATGTCGTATAATAATTCATCACCGAAATTACTATCTGAAACTCTATACTCTCCTTCTAAATAAGGTAACGTAACTATTTTTAAACCTTTTTCTTCAGCAAATATTTTAACTAAATTTCGTGCATTAACATCATTACCAAGAAAGTAGCAAAATATATACTTATCCTTACCGCAGCTCTCTTTTATAATATTCATCCATTCCTGTTTATCTAAAAGAAATACAGGATCTACAACCCACTTTACATCTTTGGAATAAATATCTCTAATTATACTAACAGCATTTTCTTCGCGAACAGATATAGCTGAAAAATCTTTTAGTGCTTTTTTATATCGTTCCTTTTCATTATTAGATAATGAATCTTTCGCAATACTAGCTGCATATGAAAACTTTTTCAATCCAGTTATACCGAAATCAAGTAAATAAGCATCGCACACTGCATTTGGGTGCCAAACTTGATCACTTCCTGTTATAAAAATATCATAAACAGTCGCTAATTCTTTCAAATTCGCTTCCGTATATACCTTTTCACTATGCCGTATTATATTGGTTCTAAAATTGACAAATGCCATTTTTCGCTTATATATATTTCTATATACCACAGGATGGAAAATTTTCTTAATAGCTTTCAAGTACAACTTGATTCTGCGTTTATATGTAATTTCCCTTTCAAAGCAAATTTGCTCTGCGTCATATTCTATATTATTTAAAAAATTACACAATGCATATGCTTGTAAAACCCCACCATAATTAGTACTATTATAAAAGTGAGTAATAATACCTACTTTATCCATTTAACACCTCTTGAATTTCCATACATTCAAAGATTATAATGTATACTTTTATTATATATACTTCGATAGCTTTCTCAATATGAATTGATAATCACCACTATATCACAAAAACAATATCTATATTATTGGAATATACGCGGCAAATCTATTTGCCTCAAAGAAATATGCCATCAGAAGTAATATGCTTACATAGTAAGCTAAAATTCTATACTGTCTTCGTTTTATAGACAATATTGCTGCAGGGTATATACAAATAGAAACAATGCTAAAATACATACTAACACGAAACATCTCTGCTACAACTGAAGATAAAGCTTGCATTGCTACTCCTATAGCCATTAAAGAATATAAAAATCCATAGTCTTTATCTTTTTCAATTAAAGCATCATAGAAATAGTAAGATACAATGGCAAACATCATCTGAATAATAAAGCCAGACCAGTTCAATGAAATATCTGCTGCTGCATAATTTGCTAAAGATTTATTCCATGCTAATAGATTTATCATCCCTCTAAAAAATGTTTCGCCTAATATAGACAATAAAATTGATAATACAGTCAGCTGAATAAACATCATTCTTCCGATTTTTAATTTAAAAAAATAAATTGTTGGTGCAAGTAAAAACACCCAAGCAGAAGAGTGAAATAATCCTGCTATGCAAATTAAGCTAACTGGTTTATAGATTTTTGAGTCCCCTAACAATTGCGTTAGTGCAATCAAGCATATAGACATTGCCATAGTCTGTCTTAGTCCAGTAAAAGCAAACTGTAACCACGGCAATGTTACAAACATCATAAAGCTTATGATAATTGCTTTCGCTTTTTTTTTCACAAAATATGTTGTAGAAATAATATAACTTGCTGTTACAAACATCAAAAAGAACTGGAATGATATATTGAAATCTGTAAAAGCCTTCATCAACATATAGAAAAAACCATCTTTAGTTGCTCCCTGCATATAGAGGTTAAGAATATCAGTATAAGCAACATGAGGAACATAATATAAGTATTCATTCATATACGAATATAGATCTGAACCAAATGATATGCTTCTCAATCCAGCAAATATTATTAAAATAAATGAGCTCCCCCATATAGGAATAAAATTTCCCTGTTTTATTTTCCCATAAAACGCTGAGAAAAACATAACCAAAAACAACGAAATACTGGCATAAATCATAAAATCCTCCGTATTGGTTTAATTTATAATAGATTTTTAATATCTTCGGCAAAATTTTCTTTTATTATCCTATCATCATGTAACTTAATAGCGCTTCTCCTAGATTTTTCCGCATATACACTTAAAATATTCTTATCTTTTAAAATATCATCCATTCTATTTTTTATTTCTTCCTCATTTGTAGCAACAATAGCATTATCATACTTCTTAAAATACTCAATAGACGCTATACCAGCACATCCTAATGCCATTATACATTTATTCATTGCAAGATAATCTATGATTTTAGTAGAAAAAGATAACCTTACTTCTAAAGCTTCTATATAATTTAAGGATTCTGCATGTACTAAAATATCCGCTTCTTTTTGAACTGCATACACCTCAGATGCAGGTATCCTACCTTTCCACACTACTGATTCATCAAAATTAAAGCTCTTTTTCATCTTATTTGTAAGCAAAGAGGCACTATAAATACTCAATCTAGCCACAATTTTTTCTTTGTTTAATTTCCTTATAACGTCACCTAATTTTGCTAAAGTTTTCCAGCGACCACAAATTAAATTTCCGGTATACACAAATTCGATAATATCTTTAGGAGTATGGACGCTATTTTCAGGAATTTTAGTTATATCTACACCCTTTTGCAATAATTTACATTCACAATTGAGGCTTCTACTATATTCTTCAACTTGTTGCTCCGATATACAATAATTTAAACTAGCAATTGCCGTTATCTTGCGTATCCACTTTCTTTGAATATACCTGTAAAGCCAAAATAAAGGTGAAAAGTTTATATGTTTATATGAATAATCATCATCTGCATGAAACAAGACTATTTTCGCATTAGGTAAAACAGAATGCACAAACTCAAGCACCTTACACGTATACCAACAAGGAAATACTGGCATAAATATAATGTCTGGTGAAGCATCATATAAAAATCTTTTTAGCTCTTCATTCTTCCAATTACCTATTACCCAAATAAATTCTCTTACAAACCAAGGAAAGTAAAAAGGTAATTGATGAACTAACGAATTCATATGCTGTTCGACTTCTTCTAAATTATTCTTCTCATCAGTAATTTCTTTTCGTATTACTCTGCCACATGTTACTTTAGATAAAATAGAAAGCAATATTTGATTTTCTGTAATCTGATAAAAATCATCACATATTGATTCTTTTGGGATGTCATTTCTTAAATAAAGATTATAAAACTTAGTATTGTTAAATCCAGAAAAAATGTTAGATAAGGTATTACCTACATTATTACTATTATCCCAACTTGCTCTTGTAATCGCCAATATTTTCATCATCTTGTTCTTACCTGTTTTTGAGAAATTTAGCAGGTACTCCTCCCACAATTGTATTAGGTGATACATATTTGTTGACTAAAGCATTAGCGCCCACAATGGCACCACTATCTATTAAAACACCTCCAAGGATTGTACATTTAGCACCTATCCAAATATTGTC
>CAKVNP010000121.1 GCA_934777095.1 uncultured Clostridium sp.
ACTTAATCCTGTTACTGGATATTGCTGTCTTTTAACAGCAGAAATTATAAATTCAGATTTTTTAATTATCACTATTTTCAACTCCAACTAGTGCATTTTCTAATACTTCTTCAACATTTTCCGCAAAAATCAATTTAAGATTTTTCTTTATTGATGAAGGTATTTTCTTTGCATCTTTTTCATTTTCTTTTGGTAATATAATTGTATCTATTCCTATTCTATGAGAAGCAAGACATTTTTCTTTCACTCCTCCAATAGGAAGCACTTTTCCTGTTAAAGTAACTTCGCCTGTCATCGCGATATTTCCTTTGACCTTTTTCTTAGATAAAGCAGAAACTAATGCTGTCACCATTGTTACACCTGCTGATGGTCCATCTTTAGGCACTGCACCTTCAGGAACATGTATATGAATATCATTATTCTTATAGAAATCAACTTTGATTCCATATTTATCGGCATTTGCTCTTACATAGCTATAGGCTGTTTTTGCAGATTCCTGCATTACATCACCTAATTTTCCAGTAAGCTCTAACTTACCGCTGCCTTTCATTACAGCAACTTCTACTGGCAGAGTATCTCCACCATATGCTGTCCACGCTAGCCCTGTCACTACACCAACTTGATCTTTCTTAGCAGATACTTCAAATTCAAATATTTTATCACCTAAATATTTAGTTAAGTTATTGCTCGTAATAGAGACTTGTTTTTTCTCCCCCTTAACCATTTCAGTAATAGATTTTCTAACAACTTTATTAACTTGTCTTTCTAGATTTCTTACCCCTGATTCTCTAGTATAATCATTAACTATATCCCTAATTGCTCCATCAGATATCTTAATTGTATCTTCTTTTACATTATGTTCTAATAATGCCTTAGGAATAAGGTGTCTTTTTGCTATATTAATCTTTTCTTCATAAGTATAACCAGACACCTCAATTATCTCCATTCTATCCATTAGTGGTCTTGGGACTGTTTCTAATGAATTAGCAGTAGTAATAAATAATGTGTTAGATAAATCAAAGTCAACTTCCATAAAACTATCTCTAAATGTTTTATTCTGCTTTGGATCTAATACTTCTAATAATGCATCAGCTGGATTTCCTTTATAATCTGCACTTAACTTATCTATTTCATCTAATAAGATAAGAGGATTATTAGCACCTGCTTCTTTTAATGCATAAATTATTCTACCTGGCATAGCACCAATATAAGTTCTTCTATGACCTCTTATTTCAGCTTCATCTTTCATTCCACCAAGAGAAATTCTTGCAAATTTTCTATTTAAAGCCTTTGCTACAGATTGTGCAATAGAACTTTTTCCCACTCCCGGAGGACCAACTAAACATAGTATAGGACCTTTTAATGATTTAGTATATTGCTTTACAGCTAAATATTCTAATATTCTTTCCTTAACTTCTTCTAAGCCATAGTGTTCACTATCTAATACTTCCTCAGCCTTCTTTAAGTCAAAGGAATCCTTTGTAGATTTATTCCATGGTAAAGCTACCACCCAATCAAGATAAGTTCTAATATTATTTGCATCACTCGAATAAGCTGACTTTAGCTTTTTTAGTTCATATTCAGCCTTTTCACGAATAGCTTTAGGCATTTTGCATTTCTTTATTTTTTCAGCATACTCATCTAATTCATTTTTTTCTTCATCTTCACCAAGTTCTTCTTGGATGACCTTCATCTGCTCTCTTAAGAAATATTCCTTATTAGATTTATCAAGTCTGCTCTTAACCTTTTTACCAATAGATTTTTCTATTTTTACAACTTCTATCTGTTCATTAATAAAACCAATCAGTTTTTCAATTCTTTCCTTTATACTGATTGTTTCAAGAATCTGCTGTTTCTTTTCTTCTTCAAGATGAATATATGCTGCTATTAAATCTGCAGCTTTACCTAATTCCTCTTCTTTAGATATTGTTTGAAGTACTTTACTTTCTTCTCCTTCTGTTGCTAGAACATATTGTGAAAAAGTCTCACTTAATAAATTTCTTAAAGCTCTATCTTCAGCGCCTTGTAAAGTATCAACATCGCTCTCTATCTTTTCTATGACAGCTTCCATATACTTGCCATCATTTTTTACATCAACTATTGAAGCTCTTTGAACTCCTTCAACCAACACTCTTGTAATATCCTTAGGCAGCTTTAATATCTGCTTAACTTTACATATGGTACCAATAGAATAGATTTCTTCTCTTTTTGGTTCCTCAACCTCAGGATTAATTTGAGATACTAAAAATATTTCGCCATCTTTTAACATTGCTTCTTCTAAAGCTAAAATTGATTTTTCCCTACCTACATCGAAATGTATAATCATATTGGGAAAAATAGTAATCCCTCTCAATGGAATTGTCGGCAAAGTAAAACAACCTTTATTCATTTTCCCCCTCCATTCTAATCCTCTTGATTAAATATTTTATTTAACCTTTTTAGTATACACATAAAAACATTTTTTTTCAACTTTTAGCCGCCATTATTCCATAGAAAGAACTATATCTATAGCTAAATTTCGCCTTTAGCTATAGGTTATATTTTTTATTGATATTTTGATGATTTTGCTGATAAAATATCTATCTTTTCTACAGGAAGATTTTTACCAAAAACAACCTCAATAACTTCCTCAATTTTAGATACAGGTATAATTTCTACGCCATCATCTTTTTCAAAAGATTCATGCCAATTATCTATTGGGATAATTATCTTATTTGCACCAGCCTTTTTAGCTGCCGTTATTTTAGCGTTAATACCGCCTATTGGCTTTATTAGTCCAGACAAACTTATCTCACCAGTCATTGCAATTTTACTATTTACAGGCATTACTTTAATTGCACTATATATAGCAGTAGCAATTGTTATTCCTGCAGAAGGTCCATCTACTGGAATACCACCGGGGATATTAACATGGATATCAAACTCATCACCAGAAATATCATACACATTATTTAAAGCAGTAAGTACATTTTCTATTGAAGAATATGCTGTACTTTTACGCTTAACCTTTCTATTATTTGAAGTAAGTTCTTCTTCTTCAATTATCCCTGAAATTTTAAGAGTTCCCTTGCCTGATTTATTTTTTTTAGCTGTAGCTTCCACCTCTATCACAATACCAAGATTCCCACTGTGTACTGCTAAACCATTTACAATACCTACTCTTAATTCATCTTTAAGTTTCTTATCAATTATTTCTGTATATTCTCCATTTTCAATAACCCATTTTATATCTTCTACTGTAATATTGGAACGCTCCTCATTAATAGCAATTCCTGAGCATAATTGCACTAAATTAACAACTTCCCTGCCATTGCTGCAATGCCTGCTGATCATCTCTAAACCTGCATCAGATACATTTAAATTAATCTTTTTTATAGTATTTTCTGCAATTTCCCTTATTTCTTTTATTTGCAACGGTCTAAAAAATATTTCTACACATCTTGACCTAATAGCTGGGATTATTTCTTCAGGACTTCTTGTAGTTGCTCCAATAAGCCTAAAGTCTGCTGGTAATCCTCTATCAAACACTTCTTTTATATATGAAGGCATATTAGGATCTTCTGCACTGTAATATGAACTATCTAAAAATACCTTTCTATCTTCAAGTACCTTCAATAACTTATTAAGCTCAATTGGATGTAATTCACCAATTTCATCAATAAAAAGTATACCTCCGTGAGCCTTTGTTACTGCTCCTGGTTTTGGCTGTGGTATTCCTGCTACACCTAAAGCACCTGCACCTTGATAAATTGGATCATGTACTGACCCAATAAGTGGATCTGCTATGCCTCTTTCATCAAATCTTAAAGTAGTAGCATCAATTTCTACAAACTTTGCTTCTTTCCTAAATGGTGAATTACTTACTTTCTTTGCATATTCTAATACTAGTCTTGCTGCAGCCGTTTTCCCAATTCCAGGAGGCCCATAAATAATTACATGTTGTGGATTAGGCCCACATATAGCAGCTTTTAAAGCTTTTATCCCATCTTCCTGTCCAATAATATCCTCAAAAGATGATGGCCTGCTTTTTTCTGTTAAAGGTTCAGTGAGCTTAATGCTACGCAACTTTAATAGATTTTCCATTTCTTTTTTATTTTCCCTATCGACAACAGTATTCTTGCTATGGCTAGCTTTATTACTATTGAAAAGATAAATAATAAATAAAATCATCATAACGATTTGCAGAAACATTAATAATTCAGTCATCTTATTCATTTACATCAACATGTAAATTCTTCCCTCCTATTTTTTATATTATCATTGGTATTATTCACTTCTCTAAATAGTTTTATTCCATTTAATTCAATATAATTGTAAATATTTACTTTATTTTACTGCTGTACATAACAAAAACCCCCGGTATATTATTCCGAGGGTTTATTTTATTAATTCATTAATGACAATGACCACCACATCGTCTGCAGTCGCAGCCACATTGAATTGATTTTCCTTGTTTCTTATCTTTTACTAATTTTCTAATGATTAATGATAATACTATCAGTAATGCTCCACCTACTATAGCAGTTCCCATGCAGATACCTCCATACTATTCATTTATTTAAGATAAACTTGTTTTCAAATTAACATCTAACTTATCACATTCTTTATAAGGCCTAAAGAATAGATACAAGAACATGCCAATAATTATAAAGGCTGCTGCCGTACCTATACCAAATCCACCACCAGTTACTAACATTCCAATTTGATATACACATAATGATACACAATATGCTAAGATTGTCTGATATCCAATAGCAAACCAAAACCATTTAGCATTATTCATTTCACGCTTAATTGCTCCCATTGCAGCAAAACATGGTGCACATAACAAGTTAAATATTAAGAATGAATATGCTGATAATGCTGTCATACTTGCTGCCAATGTACCCCATATTTCATTTCCATTTTCAGCAACCTCACCAAATCCATAAAGAATTCCAAATGTTCCCACAACATTTTCTTTCGCAACAAGGCCTGTAATTGCCGCTACCGCTGCTTTCCAATCCCCCCAGCCAAGTGGTTTAAATAAAGGAGCTAAAACACTTCCTATAGTTGCTAAAATACTTTCATTCATATCATCTACCATACCAAAGCTGCCATCTGCAAAGCCAAAGTTTTGCGCAAACCAGATAAATATAGTAGAAAGTAATATTATTGTTCCAGCCTTTTTAATAAATGACCATCCACGCTCCCACATACTTCTAAGTACGTTAGAAACTGTAGGCATATGATATGCAGGCAGTTCAATAACAAATGGCGCTGGATCTCCTGCAAACATTTTTGTCTTCTTTAAGATAATTCCTGAACAGATAATTGCTGCTATTCCAACAAAATAAGCACTAGGTGCTACCCATGATGCTCCTTTAAATAAAGCACCTGCAATTAAAGCAATTATTGGCAGCTTTGCGCTGCAAGGGATAAATGTTGTTGTCATAATAGTCATTTTACGATCACGATCATTTTCAATAGTTCTTGAAGCCATAATTCCCGGAACGCCACAACCAGTCCCAATAAGCATTGGGATAAATGATTTTCCTGAAAGCCCAAACTTACGGAAAATTCTATCCATTATGAAAGCTATTCTTGCCATATAACCACATGATTCAAGGAATGCTAAGAACATAAATAATACAAGCATCTGAGGAACAAATCCTAAAACTGCTCCAACACCACTTATAATACCATCAACAAGTAATCCAGACAGCCAAGGCGCACAATTTATTGAATCCAAGGCATTCTGTGTAGTAGGAATAATCCATTCACCAAATAAAGTATCATTTGTCCAATCAGTTAATAATGAACCAACAGTAGTAACTGAAACATAATATACAATAAACATTACTACTGCAAAAATAGGAAGTGCCAGCCATCTATTAGTTACTACCGAGTCTATTTTATCTGAAATAGTATGTCCAACCTTATTCTTTCTTACATAACAGCCATCTATCACAGATGAGATATACTCATATCTTTCATTTGTAATTATGCTTTCAGAATCATCATCTATTTCTTCTTCACATTTTTTTATATCTTTTTCTACATGCTTTAATACATTTTCTGAAATATCTAAGCTTTCCATGACTTTTTCATCACGTTCAAATATCTTAATGGCATACCACCTTTGTTGTTCCTCCGGGTACACACCTAAGACCGCTTCTTCTATATGTGCTAATGTATGTTCAACAGATCCAGAAAATCTATGCTGTGGTATTTGCTTTATTTTTCTTTTAGCTGCTTCTACAGCTTTATCTGCTGCTTCCATTATGCCTGTCCCTTTTAGTGCCGAAATTTCAACTACTTCACAGCACAGTTTTTCTGAAAGCTTATTAATATTTAATTTATCACCATTTTTCTTAACTATATCCATCATATTTACTGCAATTACCACTGGAATTCCTAATTCCATAAGTTGTGTAGTTAAATATAAATTTCTTTCTAGATTAGTACCATCTATAATATTTAATATTACATCTGGTGATTCTTTTATCAAATAGTTTCTAGTTACTACTTCCTCTAATGTATAGGGAGATAAAGAATATATTCCTGGTAAATCCATTATTATTGTATCTTTCTGCCCCTTTAATCTTCCCTCTTTCTTTTCAACAGTAACTCCTGGCCAATTTCCTACAAATTGATTTGATCCTGTAAGACCATTAA
>CAKVNP010000122.1 GCA_934777095.1 uncultured Clostridium sp.
AAATATAATGTTAAGTTAAATAAAAATATTTATGATTTAATGTATGCTTTTGCTGAAGTATATGGAGAAGTTAAATCCCGAAGTGGTGAAGGAAATCAGAGCTTCAGGAAAATAAAGAATCTATTCAAGTTATGTTGAATACAGATAGCTCAATTGATACCATTAATGTAATTTTGGATAAAAGCATTTATTCACAAGTGAATAAAGAAAATTAGCAGAAGGCCTATTTTTTCAAAAGTATTAACTTATGTAGAAGAGGGATGTGTAGGTGGCATTGTAAATGATGGTGAAAGATTAGGTTCAGTTACAGCACAGGTATTACCACATATACTAGAAGAAAAAGATACTAATATAATAATACCTTCTCATGAAACAATAAATATACCTATATTTAATTTTAAAGCTATTAGAGAGTATAATATAAATCCTACTAAGCTTCCAGAAAACAGTATCTATTTAAATAGAGGAAAGTTTGACCTGCTGATTTCTGAACCAGCCGAATTTGCTGTGAAGTCAATTACTTTAACAAGTCTTTTTGCTATATTAGTTATTATAGTTTTATATATTATTGATAAAAAGAAACTTGCGAAACATAATATGCTTTTATTTGAATCTGAAGAGAGAAATAAGATTAAAACTGAATATTTAATTACTGTTTCTCATGAATTAAGAACACCCCTTAACATTATTATGAATTCTGCAAAGCTTTTAACTATAAAAATAGATAATGATGATATTGAAGGAAAATTCTTTAAAGAAAAGCTGCAATTTATCATAAAAAGCTCCAATAGATTATTAAGGTATGTTAACAATCTTATAGATGCCAATAAATTTCAGCTTGGTTATAATGACATATCTCTTATGAACGAAAATATTATAAGTATTGTCGAGGAAACTACCTTGGCAGTAATCGACTATGCACAAAAATATAATATGGAGGTTATTTTTGATACTGATAGCGAAGAAGTAATTTTAGCTATTGATAAAAATAAAATAGAAAAAGTTATTTTAAATCTTCTTTCCAATGCTATTAAATTTGGCAAGGAAGGAGGAAAAATAATGGTTGTAATATCTAATGATGAAAATGCTGTAACTATTAAGGTAGCAGATAACGGGATTGGTATACCAGAAGAAGTGCAGCCATTTGTTTTTGATAAGTTTAAACGCGTAGAATCAGTATCAGAATTAAGTGTAAGCAATGAAGGCAGCGGATTAGGTTTGTATATTGCTAAAAAAATAATTGAAGCGCATCAAGGCACTATTTCTGTAACGAGTAAAGAGAATATAGGTACTACATTTACAATAGTTATTCCAAAGAAAACGCTAAAAAACAATATAAGTAATAATAGTATTTCAACTGATAATTTAGATAGGATGTCTCAATTGGAAATGTCAGATTTAGATAAAAAATAACTGCCATGGAAGATATGCATTCGGTAACATCAGACCCAAATATAAAATTATTTAAATAAGTCTGCTTATATATTTATGAAAATATAAAGTCTTTCTAAGTTATATTAGTGATAGGAGATAAATAGAATAATTATATAAAATATTGATATATTAGAGGAGAGTTATGGCTAATATTTTAAATAATTATGGTAAAAAAATTTCAAACATCGGGCAGCGGACAGTAAGAAAAACTAAAGATATAGCAGCTATAAATAAATTAAATGGCATGATAAAAAATGAAGAAAGAAATTTAGAAAGCTTGTATAAAGAAATAGGTGAAAAAGGGTATAAAAACATAGATTGCAGCAACAATGACGAAATACGAAAATTAGTTGCTGCAATTGAACTATCAAAATCACAACTAAAAATATTAGATGAAGAACTTAATAAATTAAAAGGATTAAAAAAATGTATCCAATGTGGAACTGTACATGATGAAAATGTGGCCTTTTGCCCTAAGTGTGGAACTAAGCTTGGTGATGATGAAAATCAAATAGAAATAAAAATGTATAATACTATATATGTTAATGAAGAAGAAAAGCAAAATCAAGAAAATGAAAAAGAAGATTTAGACGAATAAAAAAGTATTGCAAAGAAAAAATATTCGTGATAATATACATTTATAGAAAATCTCGTATAAATTTGACGATATGGGTCAGAAGTTTCTACCTGCTTGCCGTAAATGAGCAGACTACGAGGAGTTGTACTGATAGAGATATTGTATTTGCAATATTGTATAAGATGACAGCACCTCGTAAGAGGTGCTTTTTTTATATATGTGATATACAAAGGAGAGAAAAAATGAGTAAAGAAAAAGATGAAATTAATTTAATTTATGGAGTTGATGATAATCCAAAGTTCTTATTGAAAGTACTTTTAGGATTACAACATATTTTTGCTGCTTTTGGTGGGATCGTAGTTGTACCACTAGTAATATCGTCAGCATTAGGCTTTGATAGCAAGACTACTACCATTTTAATTAGTGCTACTATCTTAGCTTCTGGTTTAGCAACAATTGTACAAGCTAAAGGAATTGGTCCTATAGGGTCAAAGGTTGCTTGTATAATGGGAACAGATTTTACTTTTGTTGCACCTTCAATATCAGTAGGAACTGTATTAGGTCTGCCAGGAATTATCGGTGCTACAATACTAGGATCATTTTTTGAAATAATTTTAAGTTATTTTATTAAACCATTAATGAAGCTTTTTCCTCCATTAGTTACAGGTACTGTAGTATGTTTAATTGGATTAACATTATTACCAGTATCTATTGACTGGGCAGCAGGGGGAAGTGGTGCTGGTAATTATGGAAGTTTATTAAATATCTCTATAGCATTATTTGTCTTAATAGTAACATTATTATTAAATAGATATGGAAAAGGTCTAGTTAGTAGCGCATCAATTTTAATAGGAATGCTGATTGGCTATATTATTTGTATTCCATTAGGACTCGTTGAATTTGACAGTGTGAAAGAAGCATCTTGGTTTGCATTTCCAAGGATTTTTCAATATGGGGTAAAATTTGATTTAAAATCATTATTAACTTTTTTACCTGCATATTTTGTTACAACAATTGAAACTGTAGGTTGTTTAAAAGCTATTGGAGAAACATCAAATGTTGATATGGATGAAAAGAGAGTAGGAGCTGGGGTTTTTGCTGATGGGATAGGCAGTATTATAGGTGGAGTAATAGGTTCATTCCCAAATACTTCTTTCAGCCAAAATGTAGGTCTAATACCACTTACTAAGGTGGCAAGTAAATTTGTGGCAGTTTCAGCGGGTATAATTTTAGTTTTATTAGGACTTCTTCCTAAGTTTGCTGCAATTATCAGCAGTATACCTAACCCTGTTTTAGGCGGCGTTGGTATAGTAATGTTTGGAACAGTAGCAGCGTCAGGTATAAAGACACTTAGCAAAGTAACTTTAAATGAAAGAAATATCTTAATTATTGCAACTGCAATAGGACTTGGTTTAGGTGTAACTTTTAGACCGGAAGTTATTTCTAATTTACCTGAAGCTATTTCCATGATATTCTCATCTGGGATATCAACAGGGACAATCACAGCATTAATTTTAAATTTAATCTTAAAAGATGAAACAGAAGAAATCAATTTAAAGGAAAGTAAAGGTATAGCATAATGGATATATTAAAGAAAAAAATATTAAAAGAAGGTCAAGCCCTTAATAAAAATGTTTTAAAAGTAGATTCATTTATAAATCATGGAGTAGATCCTGATCTAATGTATGAAATCGGCAGTGCTTTTAAGGAATATTTTAAGGAACATAATATTAGTAAAGTTATCACGATAGAAAGCTCTGGTATTGCACCAGCAGTAATGACTGCCTTACAAATGAATGTTCCTATGGTCGTATTAAAGAAGCAGACATCTAAAATTCTTAAAGATGATATTATTCAGACTTCAGTTCATTCATTTACGAAAGATGTTGATTATAATCTTACATTAGCAAAAAAATTAATTGAATCAGAGGACAATATATTAGTAATAGATGATTTTTTAGCTAATGGAGAAGCAGCAAAAGGAGCTATAAATTTAGTTGAAACAGCAGGTGCTAAAGTAGCGGGAATAGGAATAGTAATTGAAAAATCATTCCAGCCTGGTAGAAAACTATTAGAAAGCGCTGGCTATGATATATGTTCTTTAGCTAAAATAAGCAGATTAGATGAAGGTGTAATTGAGTTTTGTTAAAGACAGATAAATAGACTAATACTTCATATTAATGTATATAATAAAGGAATGAAAAGAGGTATTCTTTTCATTCCTTATCTATTTCATCAGGATAATCAATTGGTGCAATTAATTCTATAAAATTATATTCCTTATTATTCTCCATGGACTTATAATAAATACCATTTTCCTTGCTAGAAAAATATATTCCTCTTTTTGTAGGCCTTTTATTTTCTTTAATCCTACCTGTAGTAAATACAAATCCTCGGTATTCAATTTTATCAAAATTAATTTTAGTATTTTTGTGTACCAACACATTAATAATAAAATCACTATAGAATTTACCATATAAAATTTGCTCTTTATATGTGCCTACATTATTTGATTTAAGTTCAATAAGAAGTACTTGAAGTTTATTATTATCTATAAAGAAAATTGTTGCATCATTTATTTTGGTTTCTCCTTTAATAAAATATATTTTTCTGTTCTTTTCATCTAGATGGAGTGTTAATGCATTAAAGATGTTTTTGATAGTTATCCCTTTACCAGTGGCCTTAGGATTTGCTTCTCTAATTATTAAATCATTCTGGATAATATTACTTATAACATCGGGATTTATATTTTTATCAAACTGTTCCTTGAGTAAGATAAAGTTAGAGGAAGTCATAAGCTGTGATCCTCCAGATAGCCATAATATATTTCATCAGAAGATTTATTATAAGAATTAATCACTTCATCAAAGGTATTTATTATAATACCTTCAGTAGCAATTTCGGCCTTTATAATAGAATCATTTTGAGAAATATAAGCATTAATATTATTAGGGGTTATAATTTCATCAAGCTGATAATTATATTTTTTCATTATTTTATCACGATTTCTAAAATTTCTAGAAAGCATGATGAGGTTATTAAACTCTTGTACTATATAATCACTATGGGTGGAGATTAATACTTTTATCCCCTTGTTTGCCAGCTTAGCTAAAATCCTTGCTAATTTTCTTTGATTATCTGGATGTAGATTTAATTCAGGTTCATCAATTATTAATAAATCACCTATAGTAATTTTATATTTCATATATAAATCCAACCCGAATAGCGTTCTTGCTGTGGATGAGGCCAAATGAAAATCAATTGCCATATTATTTGCTGAACCTATTTTGAAGTCAATTGAATAATCATCATTTAATATATAACTTCCACCTACAATGTCTTTCTCAAGCATAGATGTTATCTCATTAAAATCTTTTACTGAAGAAGCTTCCTCATCTTTATTGGGAATTTGCTCATTTAAGAAATTTAAATAATTCTTAATTGAAAGAGGATAACGTGATATTTTATTGTGCATACTTGATAATGAATCTAAATTATACATAAGTTCATTTCTATTTAAGTTTAATTCTTTAAAGAGTATATTAAGACCGCTTCTTTCGGCGGGTAGGAAAAAAGAATTAAAGTGTATGTTATAAACGGTGAAATAAAGTGTAGATATTAATACTTTTTCTAAGATTAGTTTTTTTAGGATAATTGAAGAATTTTCTTCACTAACAATGATTATTAATGAATCTTTTTGTTCTACAGCTAAAGTCTCTTTTGTCTTGTTTAAAAAATCTCGTAAGTTTTCACAGTATGATTCTATGAAACTTTCTCTATTTATAAAAAGTGATGGAGTAGTATATTGAATTTTGCATTCTTTAAATAAGTAGTTTGCAGTGTTAAATACTTTTTGAGGCATTTTTATGCTATAAGTTTTAATGATAGATTTATTAATTTCAGGAATAGATTTATATATTTTAGCTAAATCTATTAAACATTTGCTTTTAGAACAGGAGATAAGGTTAAGGTTGGTTACTACTTCACTGATAACCTCGTAGAGTGTTTCATAAAAGCCATAAATAGCATAATTGATATAAGTTTTTCCGGTATTGTTCCTGCCGCAGATAACTGTAATATTGTTAATTTCTAATGAACCTTTTTTTAGAGGTCCTAAATTTTCAAAGGTAAATTTCATAAGATCACTTTATAAAATTACTAACATTAATATATATGCATAAAAATCAAATTGATAAGTTCATTGAAAATATTTTCTTTTATGATAATATATTATCAAGGAGTGATAGAGATATGTTACAAATTGCATTAAATGTAATACAATTGATAAATATATTGACCGTAATTTACATAATTTTAAAAGAAAAAAGAACTCCAAACGAAATTATTGCATGGACAGTTATTTTATTTACCTTTCCTTTTATAGGATTTTTAATATTCTTATTAATAGGAAGAAAAATTGGTAATTCAAATATGTTTGGAGTTAAAAAAGAGGAGAGCAGAATCCTTGAAAGATATTTGAAGTATACAAGGCATGAAGCTAAGGTAAAGAGTAAGCAGAAAATAATAAGTAATTATGATATGATACGATCATTGAGTAAATTAGATTATTCGCCATATACAGATGATAATAAAATAGATGTCTACGTAGATGGAAAAGAGTTTTTTGAGGAAATGATTAAAAC
>CAKVNP010000123.1 GCA_934777095.1 uncultured Clostridium sp.
CCGTGCTTATGAGCTCCATCGATAGTCATCTTTATTAATCTTAATACAGCTGGGTGCATTGGATTGTAAAGGTATGATACTTTTTCACTCATTCTATCAGCAGCTAATGTGTATTGAATTAAATCGTTAGTTCCTATTGAGAAGAAATCAACGTGTTTAGCTAATTCATCAGCCATAACTGCAGCAGCAGGAATTTCTACCATGATACCCCATTGAGTAGTATTTGAAGTTTCATATCCTTCTGCATGTAATTCTGCTCTACATTCTTCAACGAATTCTTTAGCAGCTTGGAATTCTTCTAATCCTGAGATCATTGGGAACATTACTGCTAATTTTCCGTATACAGAAGCTCTTAATAATGCTCTAATTTGAACTTTGAATATATCTTTTCTATCTAAGCATAATCTGATTGCTCTGTATCCTAAGAATGGATTCATTTCTTCTGGTAATGGTAAGTAAGGTAATACCTTATCTCCACCGATATCTAATGTTCTAATTACAACTTGTTTACCATTAGCTTTTTCTAATACAGTTTTGTAAGCATTGAATTGTTCTTCTTCAGTTGGAGCTGAATCTCTATCCATGTATAAGAATTCAGTTCTGAAAAGACCAACACCGTCTCCACCGTTTGCTAAAACTTGATCTATATCTTCTGGCTTACCGATATTTCCACATACTTCTACTCTTTTTCCTGATTTAGTAGTAGTTTTAACTTCGATAAGTTTCTTTAATTCTTCTTGTTCAGCTTTGAAAGCTTCCATTTTAGCTTTATATTCAGCTACAACTTCTTCACTTGGGTTTATGATAGCAACACCTTCGATACCATCAACTATAACTAAATCACCATTGTTTACTGATGTAGTTATGTCACCTAAACCAACTACTGCTGGTATTTCTAATGTTCTAGCCATGATAGCTGAGTGAGAAGTTCTTCCACCAATGTTAGTTAAGAAACCAACAACTAATGATCTATCTAATTGAGCTGTATCTGATGGAGTTAAATCGTGTGCTACTACAACAGTGTTAGGTTCAGTTATAGCAAAATCACTTCCACCTTTTCCTGCTAAGTTAGAGATTATTCTCTTAGAAACGTCTTTAACGTCAGCTGCTCTTTCTTTCATATATGCATCTTCCATAGATTCAAAAATCATAACGAAAGTATCTGTAACCATTTGTACAGCTTTCATAGCGTTAATGCTTTCATTCTCTATAGTATTTTCCATTTCTCCAGCAAATCCTGGATCGTCTAATAATTCTAAATGAGCACCAAATACTTCTGCTTCATGCTCTCCAATTTCATTTAAAGTTTTAACTCTAATTGCTTCTAATTGAGCCTTTGAAGCTTCTAAAGCTTTCTTTAAAGTCTCTTTTTCAGCAGCTACATCTGCAACCTTTGCATCTGTAATAATAATTTCTTCATGTTCTTGTATGAACACTTTTCCTATTGCATAACCTTTTGAAGCAGCAATTCCTTTTTTCATCGTGACTTCCTCCCTATGTCTACTAATTTTTAATGTTTGGGTATACATTCATTAATAAGTCCATTTTAAACATTTACAACTGGCTTACTAAAATTAAAATATCTGAATATTCTAATTATAGCATACTTTTTATAAAGATAAATTACATAAGTATAATTTTTTTAATTTTATCAAAAAATACAGTATTTTCCTTGCAAATAGTATTAAAATTTATTCCTTTTCTACATTTTTATTACTTTATCCCTTTTTACTGATTAGTATAAATAAATTATAAATCATCAACCAATACACTTGCTTTAGCATAAGCAGTTGATTTTGCTTCAAAGAAATCAGTTTTTACAGAGTTTGCATCAGCAAGTCTATCTACCCATGGAGCTGGATTTTCATCATATCCATCGAATAATTTATCCATGCCTATTTCTGCTAACCTTCTATTTCCTAAATATTTAATATAGCTTTCAATAAGATTTATATTTATCCCCTGGATATTGTCACCTATAACATATTTCCCCCAATTTATTTCATGTTCAACACCAATTCGCATCATTTCTCTTAGTTCATCTTTAAATTCTTCAGTAAATATCTGCGGTTCTTCCTTTTGAAGTTCTCTAATAATACTTCTAAATAACCATAGGTGGGTATTTTCATCTCTATTAATATATCTTATCTCCTGGGCTGATCCCGGCATTTTTCCATTTCTCTCTAAATTATAGAAGAACATAAACCCTGAATAGAAATATATTCCTTCTAAAATATAGTTTGCCATTACCGTTTTAATTAGATTTTCTACTGTTGTTTCTTCAATAAATTTATTATATAAAGAACCAATGAATTTATTTCTTTCTAATAAAATGGCATCATCTTTCCATTGATAAAGTATTTCATTTCTTTTTTCTGGTGAGCAGATCGTATCCAGCATATAGCTATAGCTTTGTGAATGGACAGCTTCCTGGAATGCTTGTATTGTAAGGCATAAATTTATTTCACTAGCAGTAATGAAATTATTTATATTTCCTAAATTCGCAGTTTGTATTGAATCAAGGAATATTAAAAATGATAAAATCTTATCATAAGCTGTTTTTTCCTCTTCTGTAAGCTTTCCATAGTCTTTTAAATCTTGTGCCAGATTTATTTCTTCTGGAATCCAGAAATTGTTCATAGCCTGTCTGTACCAGTCTGCTGCCCATCTATATTTCATATTATTAAAATCATTTAAATTTGTAGTATTACCATTAATTATTCTCTTTTTACTTACTTCTATATCTCCATTTTCATTAAATAACGATTTTTTACTTATTTCCATTACTACATGCCCCTATCTATATATACTTTTAAGCTGTAGACAAAGCATCTTAGCCTTATCTACAGCATTTATCATCTTTTTATGCAGAACAGCTTTCACATTCACCGACTGTTAATGATTTAGATCTTACATAATATATTGATTTTACTCCATGTTTACATGCATCTATATATAAATTCATAATCTGTCTCATTGTAAAATCAGTTGTGATATATAAGTTAAATGACTGTCCCTGATCAATATGACGCTGTCTTATTCCATTAATCTTTACACAAAGGCTTTGATCTACATTATATGCTGAATTATAGAACCAGAAATTTTCCCAGCTTAAATCTGGCGCAGTTTTTGGTACTATGCTGCCCTTCTTTTCTTCTAAGTAGAATCTAGACATTACTGGATCTACTCCTTCTGAAGTTCCAGCAATTGTGGCTGTAGAACCATTTGGCGCTACTGCTAACAGATAGCCATTTCTTAATCCATATTTTTTTACGTTCTCTTGTAGTATGTTCCAAGCGTCTGAATTATATCCTCTTAATTTAAAGTAATCTCCATTGTGCCAATCTGAACCTTCAAAACATGAATATGCGCCTTTTTCTTTAGCAATATTCATACTTGCTTTTATTGCATAATAATTTATTTTCTCATAAACAGTATCAGCAAATTCTAAATGTTCTTCACTGTTCCATTGTATTTTATTATTAGCCAGCATATGATGATATCCACTAGTACCTAGTCCTATAGCTCTATATTTCTTATTTGTTATTTCTGCAAAAGGAACTGCATAATAGTTTAAGTCAATAACATTATCCATTGCCCTTATCTGCGTTTCAACAACATATTCCAGTTCTTCATCAGATGTAACATCAACTTTTCCTAAAACAATAGAAGAAAGATTACATACGACAAAATCTCCAGCCTTTGCTCTTCCAATTACTATCTTATCTCCATTTTCATCAATAACTTCAGTCTGCTGAATTTCTATCGCACTCATATTCTGCATTATTTCAGTACAAAGATTTGATGAATATATTATTCCTTTATGTTTATTAGGATTCATTTTATTTACAGTATCTCTGTAAAAGGCAAATGGTGTTCCTGTTTCCGCTGCGCTTTTAATAATTAATCTTACTATATCTTTTACTGACATAACTCTCTTATCAATTGCAGGATCATTTACACAATCATAATATCTTTTTTCCCATTCTTCGCCATAATAATCTTCTAATGAATATCCCTTAACTTCTCTTATTTCATGCGGGCACATCATATACCAATTAGCATCAATATCATTTTCTGCAAGCTTCCAGAATAAATCTGGGTAACATATACCTGGGAAAATATCATGAGCTTTCTTTCTATCATCACCATTGTTAGTCTTTACTTGTAAAAATTCAGGAATATCCTTATGCCATGCATCAACCCAAATAGCTACTGATCCATTTCTAACGCCTAACTGATCCACTGCTATTGCTGTATCATTAAACAGCTTAATCCATGGAATAATTCCCCCTGCTGCTCCTTTAAAGCCTCTTATAGAAGAACCTAATGCTCTTACTTTCCCTATATAGATTCCCATTCCTCCACCGAACTTTGATACTTCTGAGAAATTATCCAGTGATTTATATATCCCTTTTAAACTATCATTAACTGTATCTATAAAGCATGAGCTTAATTGATAAAATGGTTTTCTCGCATTAGACATTGTAGGTGTAGCCATTGTAGCCTTTAATGAACTTAACACATCATAAAACTGCTTTGCCCATTTCACCCTATTCTCTTCTGGTTCTGGTATTGCTAAATGCATTGCTATTCCCATAAACATTTGTTGTGGTAATTCTAAAATATTTCTATTGTAATCCTGAATAAGATATCTTTTTGCTAATAAATCTATCCCGCTATAGGTAAAAAGAAAATCTCTTTCTGGTTTTATTTCTTTTTCTAATTCATTAATTTGTTCTCTAGAATAGTTTTCTAAAATATATTTTCCATATAAGTTCTTATCTGTCATATCAGCTATAAAGCCATAAAAATTATTATATGGTTTTTCATTATTATCTAATCCTCTATTTTTATTTATTTCTTTATACAGATTGAAAATATATAACTTAGAAGCTGCATATTGCCATTTAGGCTCACTTTCACTAGTTAACTCCAAGGCTATCTGCATAATAGACTTTATTATTTCATTCTCAGTCATTGATGGTCTGATAATTGTATTACATTTTTCCATTAGTTTTTCAGCTGAATATATTACATCAATATCCCTTATATCGCTGACAGCGAATCCACATATTTCTTTCATTTTCCCCTCCACAACAACATATAGTGCTTCACTCTATTCCATGCACTTTTTTTACACAATATATTGTTAAATTATAATGTGTAATACATACTTTGTAAAAATTCATTTTAGTTATTAAATAAATAAAAATTAATCATTTCACTTTCTTTCTTCATTTTTCTTTAAATATCTATAATTCTTATTAATTAATAATTATTATCCATATAATTCTTTTTTTATTATTTCTAGCTAAAATCTTTTCATATTATATTTTTTTAATATATAATTTTATTATGTAAATTATTTTTTAACAATCTAAGGGGATTAATTTTATGAAAGACTTACTTAAGAACAAAAATTTTATTATTGACGTTATTGTAATAATAATAGGTTGTTTTATTTCATCTATCAGCGTCAATTTATTCTTAACAAATGCTAAATTATTAAGTGGTGGTGTCACTGGTCTTGCGCTTATTGTTCAATATATCTCTGATATTCCATCTGGTATTACAATGTTTTTACTAAATATACCGCTTTTATTAATAAGCTTTAAATTCTTAAATAAGAGATTTACCATCTATACTACTATTGGTATGATGTCATTTTCAGCTGCTTTATTAATAACTAAGCCTTTATCATCATTAATTCAATTAAATGATACTCTTCTTTACTGTATTTATGGTGGTGTCTTATCAGGAATAGGAAATGGACTTATTTTTTATAGAAATGGTTCTACTGGTGGAATAGATATTATTACTATGATAATTAGAAAGAAATACTCTAATTTTGAAATAGGTAAGCTTAATTTTGCTTTTAACCTTATTATAGTTACTATTGGTTCTTGTATATTTGGAATCCAGCAGGGTTTATATACGCTGATTTCACTTTTTATACAAGGTACTATTTTAGATAAAGTACTTAATGGATTTACTAGTAAAAAGCTTTTATTGATTCTTACAGAAAAAGAATCTGATATTATAAACTATGTATTAAAGGATATGCATCGTGGAATAACTTCTATTATGGCTGAAGGTGAATTTACCGGGGATAAGAAAAAGCTTCTTTATGTAGCAGTTACAACTTCACAAATGATCAGCCTTAAAAGAAAAATTTTAAAACTGGATCCAAAAGCCTTTATTACGATAATTGACGTTTCCGAAATAAACGGCAAAGGTTTTTATCAGATATAGGGACTCCGAAAACTGTTAATCTCATTAAGAATATTTATCCTCTGCTGAAGCTTGCATGGCTAAAAGTTATGAACTCACTTCGTTCAAACAGCATAACTTTCTTAACGCCACACAAGCTCCCTCAGAGAATAATATTCTAAAATTCAATTAAATGTTTTCTTCTTCTCTATATCTGATATTAGTATTATGTAAGGAAAAAACTCCTCAAGGAGTTTCTTTTTTCATATAAAAAAGCATTCCTCTAGCGAGGAATGCTTTCCTTAATTCATCATTCAACATTCATAACTCATCATTATTCATTTATGCTTTTTAAATAATCTTGTGGTCCTGTTTTGTATAGGTTGTTGCCTTCGGAATCAATAACCACTGTCAGCGGCATATCTTTAACC
>CAKVNP010000124.1 GCA_934777095.1 uncultured Clostridium sp.
TATATCCACTAAGCATTTCCCTAGCTTCATCTTTTGAATCATAACTATACTTAAAGCCCTTTATATTACTTTGATCAGAAGCTGGTAAGTTGTCTACCTTAATACTATTTGTATATATATCATTTTCATTTTCTATAAAGGCTTTACCATTTTCATCTGTTTTGTAGATAGCAAAATAACCATTTTTTTCACCTAAATAATACTTATTTGGTTCTAATGTATCATTACCAGTACTACGGCTCAAAACTAATTTGTCATTTGTTAAGTTTTCTAAAGAGTATCCTTCATTCTTAAAGTATTCTACTAAAAACTGCTGAGTTATGTCTGAAGTAATGTCTCTTTCATCTTTAAACTTTTCTAAGTCTTCTTCACGTTCTACTTTCCCATCTATTTTTAGGACAATCTTAGTATCATCATCTAAAGCTTTGGTATTATTATAAACAGTATTTTCCATCTTACTAGCTGCACTCTTCTTATATTCAGGATTTGTCAGCCTATCAGTAATAATATAGCTTGAACAAAAAACAACTATTATTAAAAAAAGAATAATGCCTGCTTTAATTCTAAGTTCATTTCTTTTATAATTTTCTTCTAGTTTTTTGCCTTCTTCTTCGTTGAAATTCTTATCCATAAGACAACTTCACTCCTTTCTTATGGATAAGTCTTGCCACTTTTGTTTTATTTATTCAATTTTCTTAATTTTATTCAAAATTTTTCTCATCTTTAGTAGTTTTATAGATAGTTGCCACGAATAAAGCGATAATAAACAGACCTACTATTGATAATTTTAATGCTACTACTTTAGCTTCTGCTCCTTGCTGCATAGATGACATAGCATCTATAGTCCATCTTACCGGATTAAAATATGCTATTTTATTCATCGTATCAGGAAGCATGTCTAAAGGCACAAAGCCCCCCCCTAACATAATAAGTACCATAGATAAATAGTTAAATGCTATACTAAAGACGCTTGAGTCCTTCGAAAATGACCTAACACATACAGCAAGTACTACTGAAAACAAGCCTATGATGCTTAAGATTAAAAATAAGCTTAAATAACCTATTCCCATATTTACGTTTAATATCTTGATAAATGCAACAGCAAATAATGCCTGTATTAATATAACCACATAATTACTAAGAATATCTGCTAAATAATATTGCCAAGTATTTGTTGGAGTTGTAAATATCCTACTATATATATTTTCATATTTTTCATCATAATATCTTGCTGCACTATTAGCCCCTCTAAGAAGCATAAAAAATATTACAAAGCCTACAAATATTTGAGATATACTATAGTCCTTAGATAAATCTGCTAAAGATTTCTCCTTTATCTCTACTATCTTATTATTGTTATAATCCTCAATAAGCTCCTTATATTGTTCCTTATTACCTTCAGCTATAGCAACAAATTTTTTCAAATTGTTTATTTTTTCACCAATTATGCTTTTTAAAAGATTATTTAAAGAATCATTTTCTCTAGTAAGAAGATCTATTTTAATATTATCACTCTTTAATAATGAATCTTCATATCCTTCATTTATCTTAACTACTCCTTCTATATTATTACTAGCAAAACTGCTATCAATTTGTTCTTCATCTATATTCATTATTTTAATAACATCATTATCCTCTAGAACTTGAACTATTTCTTTTGATGTTGTACTGTTATCATAATCAAATACAGCTACATTTATCAATCCTCCGCCATTCATTAAAAGCTTCATTGATCCAAATAAGATCAGTAAAGGAGCAAATAACATAAGCAAGAATGCTACAGGTTTCTTTAATATACTGACCTTTAAGTTATTTTTAAATAATACCCATACATTACCCATTGACTTTTTCCTCCCACCTTGATTTAAACTGTACAATAGTGAGTATAATAATTGTTGCTATTACAGCACCAATAATCCAATTTCTAAAATCCACGCTGCTTCCACCATAAATATAATTAAATACTCCTAAATTAAAAGACCTTAATGGTGATATTCTAGTAATTAAATTACCGATAGCTCCTAGATCGTTATCTAAGGCAACATAACCGCCCCCCATTAAACATAAAAAGGGAATTACTGCTGAACCGATTATTACATCTGCCTTATCTGTATCCTTAAAAATAGTTCCTGTCATTAACCCCACTGCATCAACTAGCAATACAAATACTAATAATGAAATAGGCATAATAAACGGATTATCACCATAATTAACCTTAAAGGCATATTTCAAAATTAAATATGATATTAATATTGAAAGATAATTAATAAATACACATCCTAGATATTTTGCAAAATAATATTTTGCTGCTGATAGTCCTGACAGCTTAATCCTTTCTTTTATCTTAAGTCTCTTTTCTCTTTTAAGCTCAAAAGTTGGTTCAGCAACAAAATAGAAAACCATTAAACCTAATTCAGCTACTCCATAGTATCCCATCGCATTAGGAGATTTTTCAGCTTCAATTTTTTCATCATTAAATTCTTTTTCATAATCTGTTTCCTCTTGAGATATTGCTCCTGCAAGCTGAGGATTAACCTTAAAAGTTTGTACAGTTGTGTTGTAGCCTTCAACAACTCCCTTTAACAGCGAATTTACAATTGAAGAATTTGTTAAATACCTGTCGTTTGAATAATAATTAATCTTACTACCAGCTAAATGGATAAGTACTGCACTTTCAGTTCTGACCTTATTTTTACCCTTCTCTAAGCTATCTATTTCAGCAAATTTTAAATCTAAGTCAGTATCAATTTCTTTTAGAATGTTTAAGATTTCTTTAGTTTCAGCGTTTCCTTCATCGTAATAATATATTTTAATTGGCTCATTACTTCCTGAACTTCCATCATCCATTGCCATTGATAAAACATTTCCTAAAAGTAATACTAAAAATATTGGGAAAAGAAGATTAAATAATGCTCCTTTTCTTCTTCTAAGATAAGAGAGTATTGTAGATTTAATTACGGCAAACATTCCTCTACACCCCCTAATCCCTTAAATTTCTTCCTGTTAATGATAAAAATACATTTTCTAAAGTTATCTCCTTAAAACCTAAATCTAATATTTTAACATTACTATCATTTAATGACTTAATAATTTGATCTAGATTATTAACTTCTTTTACAGTTTGGATAGTTAAATCATTATCTTTAATTTTAAGCCTATCTACTCCTTTAATTTTTTCAATATTTTGTAGATTTATCTTTTCAGTGTCATTAACCTTAACCTTCAAAACTCTTTTATCATTAATCATGTCCTTTAATTCGTCTTTAGTTCCTTCTACGATGACTTTTCCTTTATCTATAATAGCTATTTTTGTACAGATACTTTCTACCTCTTCCATATAGTGAGTAGTATAAATTACTGTAGCCCCTTCTCTATTAAGTTTTTTTACAGCATTTAAGATATGATTTCTTGATTGAGGATCTATCCCCACTGTAGGTTCATCCATAATTATTATCTCTGGTCTATGCAGCAACGCACATGCTATATTAAGCCTTCTTAACATTCCTCCAGAAAATTCTTCAGCCTTTTTATTCCTAACATCATCAAGTCCTACGAAATCAAGTGCTTTATCTATAGCTTCCTTTAACTTATCTTTTCTTAAACCATATAGTTCACCAAAAAACTTAACATTTTCATAGGCAGTAAAATTTTTATTTACAGCAATCGTCTGCGGAACTATTCCTATTTTTCTTTTTATATCAGTTCTATTTTTTCTTGTATCAATTCCAAATACCTTTACTGTTCCTGATGTTTGCTTTAACAATGATGAAATTATACTTATCAATGTACTTTTTCCTGCTCCATTTGGTCCAAGCAACCCATATATTTCTCCTTTTTCTATTGATAGATTAATATTATCTACCGCAATTAAATCATCATACTTTTTAACAAGATCCTTTATCTCAATAACCTTCATAATTGTCCTCCTGATTTTTTCTATATTTTCATTATATCCACAAATACTTTCTAAAACCTGTCTCAAAAGTAATGAATTATACATGACTTTAGTAATACTTATAAAATTATGAATTTAAATTTAATCTAAAAAAAATGCATTAATATAAGGAACTTAATTATTGCCTTATATTAATGCATTCTAAGTTGATAAAATCAACATAATTCTTAATATTTAATTTTCTACTGGCATGCCTCGTAAATAGTAAATAGCAATTTGTGTCCTATGCTCAAGGCCTGTCTTGTCTAAAATTGCAGATATATAATTTTTTACAGTTCCTTCAGAAATAAAAAGCTTCCTTGAAATATCCTTATTAGTTAAGCCTTCTGCTATAGATTCAATTATTTCCACTTCTCTTTCAGTAAATTTACTATCATCAAAATATTTACTTGGAGTAATTTTTCCATTAAGTTTTTGTGAAATCTTATTTAATACTTCTGGCTGTAATACACAATTACCCCGATTGACTACTTTAATTGTTTCAATTATCTTGACTGGCGATGTATTCTTAAGCAGATAACCTTTAGCACCATAATTAAGTGCTTCACGTATATAATCGTCTTCATCAAAGGTTGTTAAGATAATTACCGCGGTATGACAACTCTCTACTATTCTTCTTGTTGCTTCAACACCATTCATGGCAGGCATTCTAATATCTAAAAGAGCTACATCAACTTCATTATTTTTGCAGTAATCAACAGCACCTTGTCCATTTTCAAAAGTTCCTACAATATCTATCTCAGAATCTTGAGATAAAATTATCTTCAGACTTTCCCTTATTAATTCATCATCATCTGCAATAATAACTTTCAATTTTAACCCCTCCTATTGATTGGAATTAATATAATAACAGAAAAGCCATTGCTTCCATCTAAAATAACTGTCCCTTTAGATTCTGCAACTCTCTCTTCTAAATTACTCAATCCCATACCTTTTATAATTTTATGGCTGCCTATCCCATTATCTTTGATTTCCATTTTAATAAAACCTTTTAAGATAGAAATATTTACTGCAATAAAATCTCCCTCTGCGTATTTAATACTGTTAGTACTTATTTCCTTTACTGCATCAATGAACAATGCCCAGATACTTGGCCCTATCTCAGCCAACTCTCCATCAAAACTAATACTATATTTATAATTCGTATTCTTGGTCTTTTCATCTAAAACAACTTTTATTTGATTAATACTTAATTCTTCTTGTACCGGCTTTATATTTCTAAGTGTCATTCTTATCTCATCCATACCATTTCTTAAATTTTCGATGACATTATCTAGATACAATTCACCTTTCGCAAAATCTTTACTTAGAATCACCTTAACAGCCTCCAACTGTAATATTGCACCTGAAATGGTATGCCCAATTTTATCATGTAAATTACCTGATATTCTATTTCTTTCCTCTAACTTTACAGTATATAAAATCTGACTTCGATAATTCTTTTCTCCATTAAGTTTCTCCTTTAAGCCATATATACTTTTCCGCTGATCTTCTATTTTCTTTTCCAAACTGCATATCTTCATATTTGAAGTGCTGCTTAATATTAGATAAATATATATCATAATTGCTAGAAAAACTGACTCAATTAGCTCAACCTTACTTATAGTTAACAACGGAATAACACCTAATATTGCTGCCATATATTTTTTATTGTATTGATAAATCAATAAATCATAAATAGTTATGGTAATTAATAAAGCTGCCATATCAATATATTTTACAGCTACTAAAATAGAAATTATAATTTGATACATATATATAAATTTTACATATTCCTTTTTTACAATTTCAATTAGAAATATTGCTATAAAATACATCAATATAAATGTTATTGTAATAAAAGGATTAACTTTTCTATTTAATGCATAAATACCAATATAAAGCACTATTATACTCTTAACTAATAAATCACAATCCCTTATTTTAATATTATAACACCCCTTTAAGCAAATTAACATTATTCAGTAATATTATACCATTTTATCCTAAAAATAAAATAAAAGACTGCTATAGAATATGCTTTATCTACTTGTAGCATATCTTATAGCAGTCTAATTCTTGTACTACCATTCTATAATTATAGTATTACATTCTCCTCGAAGTAATGAAACTTGATATCCCTCATCCTTCAGCCATGCTATTAGCTGTTCCTGTAATATCTCACCTTCATCTTCTAATGCTATTATTGCACTAATCCTATTTATTCCTAATTGCTTTCCATGATTAATATTTTGGAGTATATTCTCCTTATGAGCCTTTAGCGAACCTTCTTCATTATTATTTACCATATTATTTTCTATATCGCCTACCATAGAGCCTCCATATTTTAAGTATTATTACTATGTATAATGCTTATAAATCAAAAATATTACCTAAAATTAAAATTTACGTTGAAAGCTTACAAAAATAGAACCTTGAAAAGTCAATGTTCCTTCATCACCTTCCACTAAATAGCCATATTCATTATCCTTAACTTTAAATTCCATTCTTTCTCCATTAATAAGCTGAAATGTAACATAATATTGTGTAAAGTTATGGTCCATACCAGTTACCTGTGATCTCTTAGAAACTATTTTAGCCTCAACTGGTATCAATGGTTTCTTTTTATCCTTTGCATGTGTTATCCCATTAGCAAACATCGTACATATTACAAAAATAAAAATTCCTATTACTAAAAAC
>CAKVNP010000125.1 GCA_934777095.1 uncultured Clostridium sp.
AGATTTTATGATGTTGATAAAGGTGAAATTAGAATTAATGGCAGAAATATAAAGACAATTCCTTTTGCGGAGTTGAGAAATACTTTTGGAACTGTTTTTCAAAATGATATTTTATTTCAAGGTAATATCAAGGAAAATATAGATTTTTATCGTGGAATAAATGATGAAAAGTTAAAAGAAGCAGCAGAAAATGCCCAAGCTATGGAATTTATAGATAAAATGAGCAATGGAATAGAAGAATATACTGCTTCAAAAGGAAGTAATTTCTCGGGAGGGCAGAAGCAGAGGATTCTTTTAGCTAGGGCTATTGCAGGTGATGCCTCTATTATTGTGCTAGATGATTCATCAAGTGCATTGGATTATAAAACAGATTCATTGTTAAGAGGAGCATTGGCTAAAAACTATCAAGATGCAACAAAAATAATAATTGCCCAAAGGATTAATTCTGTATGTAATTTAGATAATATTATGGTTTTAGAAGATGGAGAAATAAAAGGATTTGGCAAACACGAAGAGCTTCTTCTAAATTGTCAGGTTTATAAGGAAATTTATGATTCACAAATGGGAGGCGATGATATTGGCAGGTAGGAGAAGAATGTCGCAAGCTACTGAAAAGCCTAAGGATACCTGGTATGTATTAAAAAGGTTAGGCCAGTATCTAATGAAATATAAATGTCTGTTATTAATAGCTCTAATATTATCAATTGGCAGCAATTTTCTTGCTTTGCTTGGACCAATGCTTGCAGGCCATGCCATTAATGCCATTGAACCAGGAAAAGGGAAGGTTGTTTTTAATGAGGTATTTTATTATGGAAAGCTGATGGCTTTATTTTATATAGGATCATCTATTCTTTCGTATTTTTTATCAATAATTATGATTAATATAAGTAGAAAAATTGTTTCAGTAATGAGAAAAGATGTCTTTTGTAAGATGCAGGTGCTGCCGGTAAGTTATTTTGACAGTCATCAATTGGGCGATATTTTAAGTAGGATAAGCTATGATATTGATGTAATAAATACTTCATTATCTAATGACCTTATTCAAATTTTAGCCAGTTTAATCACTGTAGTAGGTTCTTTGGTAATGATGATTGTTATCTCACCTACATTAGCACTTATTTCAGTAATTACCATACCTTTATCAGTAGTGTATACCAAATATATGACTGGCAAGATACGACCATTATTTAAATTGAGGTCAGAAGCTTTAGGAAATTTAAATGGTTTTACTGAAGAAACTATTTCTGGGCAGAAAACAATTAAATCTTATTCAAGAGAAGAAAAAATTATCGATAAATTTGATGTAATAAATGAAAATGCAGTGAACTCTTATTATAATGCTGATTATATCGGCAGTATGATGGGGCCAAGTGTAGCATTTATCAATAATTTATCATTATCACTTGTTACTGTATTTGGGGCTGTTTTATATTTATATCAAAAAATAAGCTTAGGAAACATTTCTTCATTTATTTTATATTCAAGAAAGTTTTCTGGACCAATAAATGAAGCAGCTAATATAGTCAGTGAACTTCAGTCAACTTTGGCAGCAGCTGAGAGAGTATTGGTGTTATTGGATGAAAATGAGGAAAAAGAAGACTCTAGCAATGCTGTAGAGCTTTCTGATGTTGAAGGAAATGTTGAACTGCAGAATGTTTCCTTCGGATACACAAAGGATAGAATAATACTTCATGACTTATCAATTAAAGCGGAACAAGGGAAAATGATTGCAATAGTAGGTCCTACTGGTGCAGGGAAAACTACAATTATTAATCTATTAATGAGATTTTATGATGCTGATAGAGGAGTTATTTCCATAGATGGCAAGGAAATATGTTCAGTAAAAAGAAAAAGCCTGAGAAAAGCATATGCGATGGTGCTCCAGGATACTTGGCTCTTTGGAGGAACTATCTATGAAAATATAGCTTATGGCAAAGAAGAGGCTTCTATGGAAGAGGTTATTGAAGCAGCAAAGGCAGCAAGAATCCATAATTATATTTCTCATTTAAAAGATGGATATAATACTGTTATTAATGATGATGGGACAAATTTATCTAAAGGACAGAAGCAGCTTATTACAATAGCTAGAGCAATGCTTTTAGATGCAAAAATATTAATTTTAGATGAAGCTACTTCTAATGTTGATACTAGGACTGAAGTTCATATTAGAGAAGCTATGAGAAAACTAATGAATGATAAGACTTGTTTTGTAATCGCCCATAGACTTTCTACGATAGTAGATTCAGACTTAATTCTGGTAGTAAATGATGGCGATGTGATAGAGCAGGGAACTCATCAAGAGTTAATGGATAAGAAGGGGTATTATTATAGCTTGTATAATTCTAAATAACTGTTTAGCTAGCTATAAAGCAGAGTGAAAATTAAATATAATGATTTGAATAATGTAAAATATAAAAAGTTAATAAAATTATTAACTTTTTTATATTTTATTTGAAAAATAGGCAGTTTGTTGGTAAATTATATATAGACATATTAAATGACGTAATATAAGAAAATTAAATTTCTAGATTAAGAGGTAGCTTTAATAAATGACTATATATAATTGCAAAAAAGCTTTAGAGAATAAATATAAATACATAATAAACGAAGAAATAAATAGATTGGCAATAATATTAGAAATTGTCCATATACTATTTATTGGCTTTTTTATTTATTTCAAGATATATTATATGGCAGTTGTTAATGTTTTTAGCGTCATATTATATATTGTATGTAGATATATTAATAAATCTGGCAGAATAACAAGCTGCTTTAAACTTTGTTATTGGGAAGTGATGGTACATTTATTAATCTGTAATATAATGATAGGAAATAAAAGCGGCTTTAACATGTTTTATTTATCGTTAATTGCCTGCGTATATGTAGCTTATTATTACCTGGAAAAAAGTAGGGGAAAGAATTTTAATATACATTTCTATGCAGGTCTATCTACCATATGTTTTATTGGGAATACGGTGCTAAGTTATTATATTTCACCTGTATATAATAAAGAAAATATCATTATGAATAATACTTTCATGATTTTTAACAGTATCTGCAGTGTAACTGTGCTTTATTTCTTTATGCATAAATTTTTGAATTCAGCTTTGCAAAAAGAAAGAGAGCTTAATAAAGAAAATGAAATATTAAAAATAGAATCAAATACTGATCCACTTACTAAGCTTCATAATAGAAGAGGAATTGAAAATTACATAAAGTATTATTATGATACTCAAAAGAATTTTTCAGTTATTTTGTGCGATATAGATGATTTTAAAAATATTAATGATAAATATGGCCATAAATGTGGAGATGTTATTTTAAAAGAAGTAGCTAGAATAATTAAGAGCAATACATATAAAAGTGGTTATGTATGCAGATGGGGAGGAGAAGAAATCTTAACCTTACTGCCTGAAATAGATGACCATAAAGCTAAAGAAATTGCTGAAAAAATTAGACTTGAAATAAACAACAGACAATTTACATATAAAAATGAAATAATACATGTAACTATTACTACGGGAATTGCTTTCAATAATAATAAAACGAGCGTAGATGCTACTATAGAAAAAGCAGATGATAATTTATATAAAGGAAAGTCTTCCGGCAAAAATATAGTCGTTTATTAATTTGTTTTTAATAAAATTATTTTTAACTGGTTTATTCTTTGGGATAAACCAGTTAAAATTCTTAAAAAGGGATGAGAATTTATTATGAAAAGGAAAAAAATATCTATAATCATAGTTTTAGCAATGGGGATAGTTATAAGTACGGGATTAATAGGATGTAATGAGCAAAAAAATGCTGATAACAATAATAACTATGCTGTATCAGCTGCCAATGAAGATGATAAGCAGCAGTCCAATAAGCATGATGGATCAGCAGCTGAAGAAGCTGAGATAAAAGATAAAGAAGAGGAAGAAAAAGCTGCAAAACAAGCTGAACTAGCAACTTTAGAAGAAATAAAAAATGATGATTTATTTATGCTTGTAAATAGGCAGAATGAGCTTGATCCATCATATGAACCACTGGAAATAAAAGAATGTGATTTTGATTTTATTTCATATATAGTAACAACAACTTTAGATAAGAGAACTGCAGATGCAGCTAAAGAAATGTTTTTGGCAGCAGAAGAGGACGGAATTAAATTGCTGGGAGCTTCAGGTTATAGATCATATTCCATACAGGAATCATTATATAATGGAAGAGCAGCCTCATTAGGCGTGGAAGAAGCTGATAAATATACGGCAAGACCAGGGCAGAGTGAACATCAGACAGGACTAGCCTTAGATATATTATCAGAAGATTATCAGGAAATGGATGATGGCTTTGAAAATACAGCAAGCTATACATGGCTAGTTAATAACTGCTATAAATATGGCTTTATTTTAAGGTATCCAAAGGGGAAAGAAGATATTACCGGCTATTTATATGAGCCATGGCATTTTAGATATATAGGTAATGCAGAAATTGCTAAGGAAATAATGGATAGAGGATTAACATTTGAAGAATACTTAAGCGAAGTTAATGAGAAAAT
Source organism: uncultured Clostridium sp. (assembly GCA_934777095.1). Lineage (GTDB taxonomy): Bacteria > Bacillota > Clostridia > Clostridiales > Clostridiaceae > Clostridium. The sequence goes on from CAKVNP010000125.1 coordinate 4,538, forward strand.
AAAAATATTAGAACAAGAGTAAAACATAAATAATAAAAATGTTAGTAAAATTTTTCAGTTGTCAGAAAATTGTGATATAATTAATATGTTAATTATTTCATAATGATGGAGGTAATGAGATGAAGAATGGTTTAAGTTTAGATTTATCAAAGGTTATGCCATATGCTGATTTTTCTGAAGTAGAAAAAATGGAAGCTATGGTTAAGTGTGCTCATGAAGCAGTACATGAAAAAACAGGAGCTGGAAATGACTTTTTAGGGTGGTTAGATTTACCGGTTGATTATGATAAAGACGAATTTGAAAGAATTAAAAAAGCAGCAGAAAAAATTAAAAATGATTCTGATGTTTTAATAGTTATTGGAATCGGTGGATCATATTTAGGAGCAAGAGCAGCTATAGAAATGCTAACAAATCATTTCCATAATTCATTAGAAAATGGGAAGAGAAAAGCTCCACAAATATTCTATGTAGGAAACAATATAAGTTCTACATACTTAGCTGATTTATTAGAAGCTATTGAAGGAAAAGAAGTTTCAGTTAATGTTATTTCAAAATCAGGAACAACTACTGAACCTGCAATAGCATTTAGAATATTTAAAGATTTCATGGAAAAGAAATATGGTGTAGAAGAATCTAAGAAGAGAATTTTTGCTACAACTGACAAAGCTAGAGGAGCTTTAAAAGGTTTAGCTGATTCTATGGGTTACGAAACATTTGTTATTCCTGATGATGTTGGAGGAAGATTCTCAGTATTAACTGCTGTAGGACTTTTACCAATAGCTGCTGCAGGAATCAATATAGATGAAATGATGCAAGGTGCTGCTGATGCTAGAGAAAAATATTCAAATCCTTCAGTAAAGGAAAATGAATGTTACCAATATGCAGCTATGAGAAATGCATTATATAATAAAGGAAAGAAAGTAGAAGTATTAGTTAACTATGAACCTGCTTTACACTATTTCAATGAATGGTGGAAACAATTATACGGAGAATCAGAAGGTAAAGATCAAAAAGGTATATTACCAGCTGCAGTTGATTTCTCAACTGACTTACATTCAATGGGACAATTCATTCAAGATGGTTCTAGAATAATGTTTGAAACTGTATTAAATGTTCAAAAAGCAACAAAAGAAATAGTTATCGAGAAAGCTGATGACGATGCAGATGGATTAAACTTCTTAGCTGGTAAGACTATGGACTTCGTTAATAAGCAAGCTTTCAATGGTACATTATTAGCTCATAATGATGGTGGAGTACCAAACATGGTATTAAATATTCCAGAATTAAGCCCATACTACTTCGGACAAATGGTTTACTTCTTCGAAAAAGCAGTTGCAATAAGTGGATATCTTTTAGGTGTTAATCCATTTGACCAACCAGGTGTTGAAGCATACAAGAAAAACATGTTTGCTTTACTTGGTAAACCAGGATATGAAGATTTAAAAGCTGATTTAGAAGCAAGATTAAAATAATATGAAGATTATTGTTGATGGAGATGCCTGCCCAGGTATCTCCATTATTGAAAAATTAGCAAAGGAATATAATATTGAATTAATAGTGTATTGTGATATACATCATTATATTTCCTTAAATTATGGAGAAGTAAGAGTAGTAGACAGCGGATTTCAATCTGTAGATATGAAGGTTTCTAATATATGCAGAGAAAATGATATTGTAATATCCCAGGATTATGGAGTAGCTGCTATATGCCTTGGGAAAAAAGCAAAAGTACTTAGCCCTAAGGGGTATATTTATGATGATGATAATATTGAATCGCTGCTGGAACAGAGACATATAAATCAAAAGATAAGAAGAGCTGGAGGCAGGACTCAAAATAGTAAAAAAAGAACTGCCGAAGATGATGAAAGATTATATAAAAGGCTGTTATATCTAATTAAAACAACCATTATAGAATAAACTGTAGAAATAAAACTATAGTTTATTCTTTTTTTTTATAATTATTTGACAAAATTCAGTTTTTATTTTAAATCATAGGAGGTATAATTAAATAAGGAAAATTATGTAAAAAGATACATAAATAGAGTTAAATATGATGAGGGGTGATAGTATGGGAGATATGT
>CAKVNP010000126.1 GCA_934777095.1 uncultured Clostridium sp.
GTTTATCTTACTCAAGATTCATGAACGGAATCAAATTAGCTGGAATAGATATGAACAGAAAGATGTTATCTGAAATAGCTATCAATGATCCAAAAGCATTCGCTGATTTAGTAGAAGTTGCTAAGGCTCAATTAAGCAAATAGTTAATATAGAGTTGCTACATTAAAAGTAGCAGCTTTTTTTTATATGCAATATGGAAAATAAAGTAAAAATAATATACAATTCATATATATAGTTAAATTGGTGATACCAGAAGGAGCAGCATATGAGTTGTATAACATATTCGTTAAAAGGTAATAATATTGATTCAGATGAATATTATTCTATAGTAGAAAACATCAGTAATAAAATAATAAGTAATATTGTCTACAAAAGCAGAGAAATTTTAGATAGTTATAAAAAATTCATTTATGAAGAATGGGTAGAAGAAGTGCGAAGTGACGAGGAGTATGCTATTGAAATTTTATATATCGGCATAGTTATCGAAGAATATATTGATTATGCCAGAGCTTTTAAAGAAAAATCCCTGACACCCTATAATATTTTAAATTCAATTAGAAAAGTGAAAAAAGTTAGGAAATGTGCTGATAGGATAAAAGGTAAATTGACGTCTAAAGTATTATTAAATGAAGATACTTCTTTAGAATCACCTTCTGTGGAAGATTTTAAAAGCATTATTAAATGGATGAAAGCAGTAGGAGATTTCAAGGAGGAAGTAATAAGACTTGAATATTGGCAATTATTTTTAAAAAATAAAAGTAAGAGCTATACGGATAAATTTTTTAAGCTATGCGATGATATTGCTGTAGAATTCTATATAGAAAGTAAAGGAGCCTTAGGAAAATATACTGAAAGAGTAGCAGATTTTCTAAAGGATTTTAAAAATAAGTATAAAAATAGGGAAGATATAATTTATTGTGGTAAAGCTGAAATACAGTATTTTTTTAATATGATCTGTGCAGAAATGATGAATAAGATATATTATGAAAGATTTCTAAAGATAGATAAAAAAATTATCTTTGTGCCGGCCTGTATGAGGCAGGAAAATAATAAGTGTCAAAGCCAGAAGACTACTTTAGGAGATAAATGTGTAGCATGCAGTGAAAGATGTAATGTTAAATCTCTTACAATTCTAGGGGCTAGGACAGGCTGTGAGGTTTATACTATTGAACATGAAACGGATTTATTTAAGGAAGATGAGGAGAGAAATGAAGAAATAGGAGTTATTGGAGTTGCTTGTGTGTTAAATTTAATGTCTGGCGGATGGAAGGCCTTAAGGATAGGATTTATACCACAATGTGTTGTTCTTGAATTTCCAGGATGCGAGAATCATTGGCTGGATAAAAAAGAAATGACGAGCATAAATTATAATAAGTTATTTAAGATGATATAAATGTAGAATTAAGCACTAATATTTATAGGATAGATGAATTTTACTGGCAATAGGGGTCTCTTTAGCATATATATTAGTATAACGAGCTATTTGTAAGGATAAGCGTTTCCAATGCTTTAGACTGATATTATAAAGGAGATAAGTTGATGAATATTGACTTTCATGTCCATGGATTATTAAGTAAAAGGAAGGATTTTAACGAAAAGTTCTTTTTAAGTGAAGTAAGGTATGCTAAAGAAAATAATATTGATGGGATAGTATTATGTGAACATTTTAATGCAGACAATTATCTAACTATCTATAAATATCTCCATAATAATTATGCTTATGAAGGCAGCAGATATATAGTAGAAGGAATTTCTATATTTCCTGCCATGGAGGTAAGTGTAAAGAATAAAGGGCATGTGATAATATCTGGCGACCGAGAAGATATAATGACTATCTATGAAGAGTTAGCAGTATATATGATTAAAGAAAATCTAATAAATCTTGAACAGCTGTTAGATTTAGCTGAAGTATATGGATGTTTGAAAATTGGAGCTCATCCATTTCGAAGAGGGCATAAACTTTGTAAGCAGCAGATAGAACAGCTAAAACGACTTGATGCTATTGATTTAAATGCAAAAGATATTTATAAGAAGGGACAGGTTATTGCTAAGGATGAGCTTATACAATTGTCAAGAGATATAGGAGTTAATATAGTGACAGGAAGTGATAGTCATACACCGCTTCAATTAGGAAGTGTAGTTACCAGTTTTGAAAATAATCTCACTACAATTAACGAAATTAAAGCTGATATTATAGCTGGCAGATATAATATTGAAATTAATAATTCGCTTGATTTTAAAGTATATAGCTCAAAGATTCTCAAAAGATATTTAATATCTACAGGAAGCTATACTGCAGAAACTAATTTTATAATATAATCAATAAAATAAATTATTGTTACACATCATAAAATGTTACACATAGGGCCAGCTAAAGAATAATATGAAGTAGTAAGCAATTAAGGAGTCTGGTCTATGGGGTAATTATGTTAATTGCAGTCTGGGTGCTGCTAGTAGGACTTGCAGTAATATTTAATATTTCTTTAGCTGCCATAACCTGTATTAATGGTGCAGCTATCTTGTTATTAGCTTTTATTATTTTTATTAAAGAAAAGTTAGCAAGTAAAGACTATATCATAACTAAAGGGATAATTGTAAGATATATAGAATATACGGAAAGTATACAAAAAGAATATTTAAAAGATTATTACTCTAAAATTAATACTACCACCTACACAGCTGAGGTGAAATTTATTAATAGCCAAGGGGAAATAGATTATGCAGTATACAAAATTTCTACGGAAGACAAGCCGTTCCAAATAGGAGAGGAAATAGAAATAGTATATAATATTAATGATTCTTCTTATTTCTTACTTAAGAAGGATAAAGAAAAAAATATCGGAGAAATAATATTGGTACTATTGGGTGCAGTAACTCTCCTAATTGGAATACTAATAATATAAATTACTTTAATGTATCAAAGGTATAGCCTTCATCTTTAAAATATTTAATTATGGATGGAAGAGCTTCGACTGTAGTAGTTTTCGTCATGCAATCATGCATAAGTACTACTGCAGGATTTTTTTTGCAGCCATTTTTGTCTACTAATTCCTTTTGAATGTTTTGTAAAATTATAGAAGATGGGATATTATTTCCTTTAGCATCTCCTGAATCTACATTCCAATCATAACAATGAATTCCTTTATTATTAAGCTGGACTATGATGTTTTTAGTAAATTCACTACCATGGGCATTTCTTACCAATGTATTGGCAGAACCACCAGGAAATCTAAAAATCGTACAATCTTCACCGGTAATGGTCTTAATAAAATCCTGCTGCATATTGAAATTTTTCCAAAAAGCATCTTCGGAAACATAAATATATTTAAACTCATGATCATGAGTATGGTTGCCAACTGCATTACCTTCGTTAAATGCCCTCTCTACAATTTTATTATGCGGTTCTATATAGGGTGAAATGATGAAAAAGGTTGCATGTACATCATTTTCTTTTAGAATATCTAAAATTTTTTCGGTATTAACACTTGGACCATCATCAAATGTTAGATAAACTATTTTTTCATCAGATTCATTTCTATTTAAAATTGATGGATCCAGCATTGGTTCGCCTAAAACAATTGATGTCTCAGACAAAAAGAGTGATAAAACAAAGAGTGAAAAGAATTTTAAAAGATTTCTATATTTCAATGAAAATCCCTCCTAGCACGAATAAGGTATAATAATATTTTGTATCAGTAAGAATCAAATATACTGTAAATAAATACAAAAATAATAGTTAAAGATATTAATTGTCTAAAATATGTTGTATAATTATTTAAGAAAAAGAAAAGTTAGGAGTGAGATACTTGGCTACGTTAAGAGAAATAGCAGAAAAAGTTGGAGTATCGTTGGCTACTGTATCAAGAGTTCTTAATAATGATTCGGGGATAGTAGTATCTGATGAAACAAAAATGGAAATTTATCAAGTAGCTGAAGAGCTTAAATATAAGACAGTAAAGCAAAGAAAAGGTAAGGTAAAGACAAGTGCTGTTATTGGAATTGCTGAAATGTATAATGTAGTAATGCAGTTAGAAGATCCATATTATTTATTATTAAGGAATATAGTAGAAAAAAATTGTTTTGAAAATGAAATGAAAGTTGTCAGGCTTTTTAAGGAAAATGATGATTTTCAAATATTAGAGGATGTTAAATTAGACGGAATAATTGCTATAGGAAAGTTTTCGCAAAAGGAAATAGAAAACTTAGAAGAGAGAACTAAAAATATTGTCTTCTTAGATTCATCTCCAAAGGATGAAATGTATGATGCAGTTAAAATAAACTTTAAATTAGGAGTAAATCAAGGGCTTAATCATTTTGTAGAATTAGGCCATAGAAAAATAGGATTTATTGGAGAAGAAAATACCTTAGGGGATTTAAAAATTCCTATGCTTGATGATAGATTGAAATTCTTTAAAGAATATATGTTAAAAGCAGGATTATTTAATGAGCAATACATTATTAATTCGCCAATGACTTCAAAAGGCGGTTATGATGAAATAATCAGCTACATAGATAGCGGCAAAGAAATGCCTACAGCATTTTTTACGGCAAATGATGCAATAGCAACAGGTGTAGTGAGAGGATTACAGGAAAGAGGATATAAGATACCAGAGGATATAAGCATAATAGCTTTTAATGATACTATAATGTCACAATATGTTAATCCGCCGCTGACTTCTATAAGAGTCCATATTGAACATTTAGGAGAAGTTGCAGTAGAATTAATGAATGAAAGAATTAATAGCAGTAGGAACTATGCTAAAAAAGTAATTTTACCGTGCGAATTTATTATAAGAGAAAGTGTTAATAAAATAAATAAATAAATGCATCTATCATAGATGCATTTTTTATTTGTAAAAAAAATTTTAGTAAAAATATTGATTTTTTTACTAAACTCATATTATAATAAACTTAAGTAAACGTTATCTACGTGCTTTGGGAGGGTATTATGAGTATTAATATAAGTAAAGAAAATAATAAATTTCATTTAGAAACTAAAAACACTTCATATATATTTGGGGTGGATAATCAAGGATTAATCAGACATTTATTTTGGGGAAACAGAGTTACTGATGTTGATGATTTTGATTTAGTAGAATTATCAGAAGTTTCAACAAATGATCCAGTCTTTGAAATTACACCTGAAGAATATCCAGTACATGGAGGATTAAGATATAAAGAAACTTGTTTAAAGGTTAATTTTGCTGATAAAACAAGAGAATTAGTTTATAAATATGAAGGTTATGAAATTAAGGGAAATGAATTAGTAATTAATTTAAAAGATAATCATTATGATTTTAATATTTCTCTTCATTATTTAGTTCATGAAGAAGAAGATTTAATTGAAAGATGGGCAACAGTAAAGAATAATACTGATGAAGTAATAGAAATTGAAAAGATTCATAGTGGTCAATTCCACATTCCATATGCAGGATTAAATTTCTCTAATACTCACGGGCACTGGGGTGCTGAGCAGCAAAAGTTTACTCAAAAGCTTAGCTATGGAAAGATTGTGATAGAAAATAGAAGAGGAATTTCTTCTCATAATCATAGTCCTTATTTTATCTTAGATAAGGATGCAACAGAAACTACAGGTGAAGTATTCTTTGGAGCTTTAAGATTAACAGGAAACTTTAGCGGGGTAGTTGAACAGACACAATATGGTGATACATTAGTACAAATGGGAATAAATCCTTTTGATTTTTCATTAAATTTAATGCCAGGTGAAGAATTTACTGCACCTGCAATATTAATTGGATATAGCAATTCAGGTTTTGAAACTATGTCTCATAACTTAAATGAATTTGCTCAGAATCATATTTTAAGAGAAGGATTAAGACCAATTTTATATAATTCATGGGAAGCTACAGAATTTAAAGTAAGCTGTGACGAACAAATTAAATTAGCAAGAAAAGCTAAGGAAATTGGTGCAGAGTTATTTGTAGTAGATGATGGATGGTTTGGACAAAGAAATTCTATCAATAATGGATTAGGTGACTGGTATGTAAATGAAGAAAAGTTCCCTAATGGATTAAAACCGTTAATAGATGAAGTTAAATCTTTAGATATGATGTTTGGAATATGGGTTGAGCCTGAAATGGTAAATCCAGCAGCTGATTTATTTAAAGAGCATCCAGAATGGATCTATCATTATGATACAAGAGTAAGTGATACCTCAAGAGGACAATATGTATTAAATCTAACAAAGAAAGAAGTAAAAGATTTTGTATATAATATGCTAGATAATTTATTATCATCTTATGAGATAAATTATATTAAGTGGGATGCGAATAGACCTATTTCTCAAGCATCTATTGAAAAAGATATCTGGTATAAACATATACAAGCAGTATATGATATTGTTAAAGAGGTAAAGAAAAAACATCCTAATGTTTTATTTGAAGCATGTGCATCTGGTGGCGGAAGAATTGACTACGGAATATTAGGTGTTTTTGATGATTTCTGGACAAGCGACAATACAGATGCTTATGATAGATTAAAGATTCAAGATACTTATTCATATATTTATCCAATAAAAGCAATGAGAGCATGGGTTACAGATTGTCCTAACTTCTTATCTCAAAGGGTTATTCCAATGAAGTTTAGATACCATAGTGC
>CAKVNP010000127.1 GCA_934777095.1 uncultured Clostridium sp.
CTATAATTGCATGGATAATAACAACTATTGGATCAATATTAATTGCAATTTCATTTGCTAATCTTGGAACTAAGTATCCTTCTACTGGAGGAGCATATCAATATACTAAAGAAGCTTTTGGTGAATTTGCAGGCTTTTTAAGTGCTTGGTTATACTGGAATGGTTCATGGATAGGGAATTCAGCAATTATTGTTGCATTAGCAAGCTATACAGCAAGTATAATACCAGCTTTACATAATCCAGTTATATCTATAATATTTACAAGTTCAATTTTATGGATTTTCACGATTATAAATATAGTAGGCGTTAAGCAGGCAGGGAAAATTCAAACTTTTGCAACTGTATTTAAAATAGTATTTTTTGCTTTATTTATTATTGTGGCTTTTTTAAATTTTGACACAGCTAATATAGCAAACCTAATACCAGCAGGGAAAGGGTTAGATACAGTTCCTTTAGCTGCAACAACGACACTTTGGGCATTTGTAGGAATGGAAAGTGCTACTGTTACAGCAGGAGAAATAAAGGATCCAGAAAAGAATGTAAGAAAGAGTACAATTTATGGACTTATTATTGCTGCAATAATATATATCCTAATAAGTGTAGCAAGTATGGGGGCTATGTCTAATGAAGCATTAGCAGTAAGTTCAGCTCCGTTAACTGATATACTTACAAATATATTAGGAACAGCTATCGGAAGATTCCTTACAGTAGCAGTAATTATTTGTATTTTAGGAACAACTATAGGGTGGCTTCTTTCTACTGCACGTGTATCATTTGCAGCAGGAGAAGATGGTGTATTCCCTAAGTTCTTTGGGAAGATAAGTCCTAAATATAATACCCCAGTTAACTCTTTAGTAATAGGATCTGTTTTAGTTAATATTCTATTAATAATGAATTATCAAAAAGGTATGGTTTCAGCATTTACCTTTATTACTATATTGGCAACATTATCATTCTTGCCAGTATATTTATTAACAGTAGCAGCAGAAATGATGCTGATGTTTAAAAAGGGAGAGAAGTTTACCTTTAAGATATTTATTAAAAAGAGTATAATTCCAATGATAGCATTTATATATACTTTATGGACTATTTATGGTTCAGGTGCCGAAACAGTAATGTGGGGCTTCCTATTAATGCTGGCAGGTATACCGTTTTATATATATAATTATCATAAAAATCACAAAGAAAAATAAAATAGGCTTCTTTAAAAGCCTATTTTTTTATTATATAGACAATAATTACCTTTCATTAATAATTAAGTTGTAAATTATTTTACTTTTTTCTTGAATAGAAGATAATAACTTTGTATACTAATTAAAAATACAAAAGATTTTTTCGGAGGAATAATATGAAAATAGATTGGAATAAAAAATATGATACAATAGCTGCATATTCGATAATAGTAATATGTATATCCATAGTATTATATTTTATTGCATCACGCCTGGGTAATTTTAATAGTAAAATTGCAGAATTTAAATCTATCATACAGCCATTTATCATTGGTGGAGCACTAGCTTACATAATAAATTTTATTTTGAAATTTTATGAAGATGTTGTATTTGAATTTAAAGGTATGAATAAAATACAAGAAAAATATAAAAGAACATTAGCAATAACATTTTCTTATATAACAGCACTTCTTATACTTGTAGTTTTTATAATGTTTGTTTTGCCACAAGTTATGGAAAGTATAAGAGGATTGGCTAGTAGTATACCTCAATATGTAAATAGTGTCACAGAATTTATAACTGAATTTGCAAAAAAACAGGATATAAAACAAGAACATTTAAGCCTTATAGTGGATAAATGGAAAGAAGTAATAAACTATATAATTACTTTCATCAGTGAAATGGCACCTGTTGTAGGAAACTTTATTTTTAGCATAGGATCAAGTATATTAAACATAATATTAGGAATTATTATTTCAATATATATATTAGCTGATAAGGAAAAATTCATTGCTTTATCAAGAAAATTAGTATTTAGTATTTTTAGTGAAAAAGCATCTAAAAGAATCTTAGAAATTGCAAGTAGAAGCAATGATACCTTTGGGAAATTTTTAAGCGGAAAAATATTAGATTCTTTAATAATTGGAATATTAACTTTTGTAATATTAATAATATTTAAGATGCCATATGCATTACTTATTTCAGTAATTATTGGAATAACTAATATCATTCCAGTATTTGGACCGTTTTTTGGAGCAATACCATCTACGATAATAATCTTATGTGTATCGCCAATAAAGGCACTATGGTTTATAGTTATAATAATTGTAATCCAGCAAATTGATGGTAATATAATTGGACCTAAGATTTTAGGGGATTCTATAGGAATATCACCATTCTGGATTTTATTTTCTATCTTAATATTCGGAAAGCTATTAGGAGTAGTAGGTATGATTATAGGTGTACCTGTATTTGCTGTAATATATTCTGTTATTAAAGAAATTGTAGAAAATAAATTGAGAAGGAAGGGGCTTCCAATAGAAACAGAAAAATATAAATAATAAAAAGGCTGTATCAAGTTTATTTTGATACAGCCTTTTTTATTATTTATTTGGAATAGTTGGTAAAGTTATATAAAAATGTTATAATAAAAACTAATGTTAAAAAATAAGGGAAAAATGAATTAGGGGGAGCTATGGAAGCGAAATATGAAAAAAGAGTACTTTCTAAGGAAAATGAGTTCTTTATTAAATTAGCTGCTATATTGCTTATATTAATTGTAGTATCATTAATTATGAAGCTAGGAGTGGTCGTTAATAATAATTTAGCTGTTAATACAATAACTAAATATATTGAAGGATTTAGTAGGATATTATGTTTATTTGCTGCAATATTATGTTTTTTATATAATAAAAGAAGTGAAAAAAGTGAAATTTTTATTTTGGCGCTAATGTATATAGTTTTATCACTGAGGGTAGTCCCACATGATATTAATTATTTTACAGAAACAGGTAAAATAATTGATATTGAAAATTCATTTAAGCTATTGAATTCAATCTTTAGTATATTAATATTATCATTAGCAATTTTGCCATTAAGCAGATTAAAAAGTTCAATTATAAATAATAAAATTATTTCAGTAATTTTGGTGTGTATTATTTCGGTGGGCTTATCAATTATTGAACAAAATTTAATTAGTTTAAATAATTTAAAGACAATAAATTTTACAATTAAATATGAAATTATTTTAGTGGCGGTATATTTTGTTGCAGCAGTATATTTTATTTGGGAAAGTATAAAATATGGGCAAATAATTTTTATAGTGTGTTCAGGCAATATGATTATGCTTGGACTTAAGGCTGTATATGTAATAATGGATTTGAAAAATCCTACTACCAATTTAGCATCTAATATAGTGAGTATTTCCTTTACTACTTTTACTTTAATTATATTGGGGTTATTTATTGAAATAAATAACTATATTTGTGAAAAAAATAATATGGAAAACAAGATAGCGTTTCTATATGAGCTTATTGAAAATAATACATATAGCGAAATTATATTATGCAATGAAGCAAATGAGCTGATATATTGTAATGAGAAGCTTAAAGAGACAGTAGCTGAAAAATATAATATAGAAGTTACAATTGATAATATAAATAATTTATTTGAAGAGAAAAAGCGTAAGATTAGTAATGGACTAATTGAACAAATGAGAAACGCGGTAGCGGAAGGTGGAGTCTGGAAAGGTGAAATTGAAATAGAACAGCGAATTCTTGAAATCAGCATTAGAAGTTTTAATGTAAGTGAAATTGAGGGAGCATATTATATTTCATTTACAGATATATCTGAACAGTACAAAATCCGTGAAGTAATAAAGGAAAATGACCAGAAGATCAAAAGTCTTACTGAACATATTAAAGATTTGATAATTAGCGTAGATAATAATGGTACCATTGAATATGCTAATAAATCTATGGCTAAGCTGATTTCTATGACAAGAGAAGAAATTATAGGCAATAACATCTATTCATTTATTGTGGGAGAAGTAGAGCATATAAAAGAAATTGCCCAGACAGGTGAAAAAATTATTCATTGTCTAGTAAAAAGTAAAAATGGAAGCTTATATAAGCTTGAAACAATCATTAGCCCGATTTATGATGAAAATGGAATAGTGAATAGCTGGGTTCTTGTATGCCGTGATTTAGAATATAGAAGTGAACTTCAAAAATTAAAAATTAAGTATGATGAAATTAAAGAGTATAATGAAGTTAAAAATACTTACTTTACTAATCTATCCCACGAATTAAGGACGCCAACAAATGTTATATATTCAACGGTTCAACTATTAAGCAGTCAATTGGAAAATGATAGTGAATTGTTTATAGAATCGTATAAGAAGTATGAGGGAAGCTTAATTAGAAATTGTTTTAGAATGTTAAGGCTTATTACTAATATAATTGATGTTAGTAAAATAGAAACAGGGGATTTAGATTTAGAAAAGAATAATATAGATATAGTTAATTTAGTTGAGGAAATAACATTATCAATAATTACGTACGTAGAAGAAATGAAAATGAATATAGTGTTTGACACTAATGTAGAGGAATTAGTTATTAGCTGCGATATAGAAAAGATAGAGAGAGTGATACTAAATCTTTTATCAAATGCAATTAAATTTACTTCAGCAGGTGGCAGCATATTTGTAAGTGTACAAAATGAAGAAGAATGGGTATATATTAAAGTAAAAGATGATGGAATAGGAATTCCTAATGATATGAAGGAAAAAGTATTTGAAAGATTTGTCCAGGTAAATAAATCTCTTAACAGGCTTAAGGAAGGCAGTGGAATTGGACTTGCCCTTGTAAAATCAATAGTAGAGTTACATGGTGGAGAAATATATTTAAATGATCAAGTAACGGTTGGAAGTGAATTTATAGTTAAGCTTCCTAATGTAGCAGGTGAATATGAAGATAGCTCTTTTGAAGCGATGATAGATAAACCTATTAACGAAAAAATATTGATAGAGCTTTCAGATATATATGGAGTTAAAAAGAATTTTAATAAATAAAAAAATGCCAGAAATAAATTCTGGCATTTTTTTATTTAGGTACTGCTAAAGTATCATTTATATTATCAAGAATTTCTTGTATTTTAGCTTTTGATATTAAAGAAACTAATGAATCATGATAAGCTAGTCCTTTATTTAATACATCAGCTGCTTCTTGCAGATTTCCTTTTTTTCTTAAAATTAATCCATAATAATAATATGGTTCTAAGAAAGATACATTACTATTTATAAGTTCAGCGAAGAGTTCTTCTGCATCATTAATAAATCCAAGCAGATATTGAGCTTCTGCTAAATTAGATTTTAGTACAGTGCTTGTATCGGTATAATCTAAGCCTTCATTAATTATTTCTAAAGCTTCATTATATTCGCCAGCTGAAATTAATAAGGAAGTCAAAGTTTCATAGATATATGTGTTTTGTCCATTTTTTAAATATTCTTTTAAATTATTAATAGCTTCGTCTTTCCTATTACATTTCCAAGCAATTAATGATTTAGTAACATTAGTTGATAATATGTCATGTGATTTGAAATTAGAGCCATATTTAAGCTTGGCTGCAAATTGGTCAGCCTTTTCAGGTTCGCCATATTTTAGCTCCATAATTAAATAGTTATTAATAACTCCACCAGGAAGTACCCTTTTGCTAGACATAAGTTCTCTATATAGAGTAAGAGAGTTTTCGTAATCTTTCATATTATATAATTTGTTTGCTTTTGTAAGTTTAAAAATATAAGAGTTATTATAAATTGAAATAATAAGTGCTGCTGTTAATAAAATAAAACCAATAGGCTTATTAACAAAAAATAAAATTAACAATGAGATAAGGGCTAAAATTACCTCAAAATGTTTAAGATTTCCCATAAAATTACCTTCCTTTTATACATTCTTATTGAATATTATACCGAAGAAAAATAAAATATTAAAGTGAGAAATGTGAAAAAATAATTAAGAATAAATTAAGCGGAAATATTATTGTAATAAATCATAGATGTACTACTATATTTAAGATAGTTTATGGACGAAAAATATATAAGCTGATAAAATTATATTTGAAACAATAAATTTAGGACAAAAGTGGAGGTAAACATGAAAAAAATATTAATTACAGCACTTATTTTATCAATGACTAGTGTATTATTTATCGCCTGTGGAAAAAATACTGGCAGTGCAAATAATGGGACAGATAGTTCAATTGTTGAAAATGATGAAAATATAGAAAAAAATGATGAAGAGATAAAAGAAAATGAAGATGATGCTGAAGAGAAAGAAGATGACAGCGTAGAAGAAGCACCGGTAGAAGCTGATGATGTTGAAGAAGAGGAAAATGTAAATCTTACTAAAGAACAAGTGGAATCATTAGCAGCAGATTTATGCAGTAATTACTATTCATATGAGGTAGATATTAATATTTCTGAGGAGCATAACGGAGTTATATACTACTATGTAGAAGTTAATGTTGGGCCACCAGATGAATTAATTAAGAAATTTATGATTGGTTCAGATGGACATTTATATAAGTATGATGATATTCAAAATGGAGTTTTTGAAGCCGTAAGATAATTTCAAAGAATTAGTACGTTATAAATAAG
>CAKVNP010000128.1 GCA_934777095.1 uncultured Clostridium sp.
CTGGTGATTATGAAAATGCAAAATTATGGCTAGGAACTGTAATTACAAGTTTTGAAGCACCACAGCGAGTAAAAGATAAGGCTAGGGAGCTGAGGGAAGAAGCAATAAATAGTGGATGTTGCCACGGGGCAAGTGAAGGTTGCTAAAGCAAGTGAAGCTAGCTACGCAGGTGAATGTTGCCGTAGGCAAGTGGAAGGCTACGCGGTGAATGTTGTCTTGGACAGGATAAGGGTGAATGGTGCGATAATTATCGTTCCGATAAATATATGGCAAGAGTAGAGAATAGTGCCTTCGGCAGGAGAAAAGTTAAAGTTGCAATAATTACCGTGTCGGTAAGTTATGGGGCAGGACGAGTGATTGGTGCCTACGGCAAGATATGGGGAAGAGAGAGAATTATCTATTTAGTAGATACTTTAATAAGAAAAAATGAACGCTTATAAATATTATAGGCGTTCATTTTTATTTAATTTATAGAGAATTTACATATAATATTAAGTCTTTCATGTTTTCTTTTGCACAATGATATTCAGGAATAGAATAGGCATCTAAAAGTCCCTGTTCATTCTTTAGCTTCTTTAACATTTGCTGAATGATATTATCGCAATAATATGTTAAAATAATACATATTATGTTTAAAATGTATTTGTGTAATTTATAGTCTGTAGTAGAGAAGTATTAGCAAGGAAATTGTAAGAGGTGTTTTTATGTACTATATGGGAGATAGTGAATGGTGGGATAACAGATTTAAAGCTAGAGGATTAAAGGTTATGAGCCATGAAAGGATACTAGAAGAAGATTTAAAGTATTTTCCTAAGGAAGGAAAAGTTATGGATATAGCTTGTGGAGATGGCAGGAATGCTATTTATTTAGCTGAAGCAGGCTACGAGGTAATGGCAGTAGATTTTTCGGAGGAGGCTTTAAATAGACTTGCTTATTTTATCCAAGGTAAAGATTTAAAGATTGAAACTAAGGAGCTGGACTTATCTAGCGAGGAGGCACTTGAGAGTTTAGATAAGTTTGAAATTATTATCATTAATCATTATAGATTAAAGCCAGAGCTTTATGCAAAGCTTATGCAACATATAAGTGATGGGGGAGTTTTATGGGTTAATGGATTTAGGGAAGAGCCTAAGGATAATCCTAGGATAACTTTAACGGATATATTAAGAGATGAGGATTTTAGTTTATTAAGTCGTTATGAATTAGTGGATAGAAAAGTTTATGAAATAGGTGAAAGAAAGTTTATTAGAGGAATATGGAGAAAAATAGTGATGAAATAAATGCATGAACAGATTTTAAGAGAAGTACCATAGCTGAAGAAATTTTCGAAATGCAAAAGGTATAGGAGGAAAATAAAGATGATAAGGGTATTTATAAAGAGGAATTAAAAACTGCAAGTGATTTTGTATGGAAGTTATGTCAAACTCCTGAAACAGCAAGTTATCCTATATATAAGGAGAAAGAACAGCTAAAAGCAAATCTGCAAAAGAGATTTTACAATAATGATAGTAGAATATTAGGATATTATAATGATGATAAATTAATAGCAGTTATAGATTTCTTTTTTATTGAAAACGAGAAATATATGCAAACTACAGGAGTTTATATTGAGGATGATTATAATAAAGTAATGGATGCTTTTATGAAACTATTAAAGGAAGAGTACAGTGGATATAGAGCTTTATTTGGTTTTCCTAGAGAAAATATTAATGCTAATAAGTTCTTTATAGATAGGGGAAATAAGTGTTTAGATTCTTGTTTGGATATGAGATTAGCTACTAATTGTTTTAATGCGATTAATACCAAAATTTCAATAATAAAAATTACTGAAGAAAGTTTTGATTTTTATGCTGCTTTTCATGATAAACATTTTGTAAATAGTTATTGGACAAGCGACAGGCTGAGAAAAGAATTAGATAAATGGCATATTTTTGTTTATGGAGAAGAACAAATAGAGGCAAGTATTTTTATTACTTTCTGTAATGAGGATACTATAGAAATTTTTGGAGTAGCAATTTCAGAAGAAAATAAAAAAGAGGGATTAAAAGAAAAATTAATATCAGCAGCATTAAAGGAGATATTTAAAGAATATCCAACGATAAAGAATACTATTTTTTTCATAGATGATAATGAAGAGGAAGATTTGAGAATTGCTAACGCACTTGGATTTAATTATTTTAACAGCTATCGCTGCTATGAGTGGCAAATAGGGTAGAAGGTTAAGGAGTGAGATTATGGAGTTTAAAGAGGTAAGAAAAATTCTTGAAAAGCAGAGTTTAATGAGTTTAGGTACTCAAGGAGAAAAATATCCAGATAATTCGGTAGTATGTTTTGCTTATGATGATCAGTGCAATTTGTTCTTTGGTAGTTATTCCGATACTTTAAAGTGTAAAAATATAGCAAGGAATTCAATTGTTGCTGTTACAACAGGTACATTACAGATTCATGGAAATGCTCAAATAGTACCATATGGTACAAAGGAGTATTATGAGAGGAGAAAAGTATATGACAATAGATTCCCGCAATATAAAGAACTATTTGAGCTTGAAAATAATGAATTATATGTAATTAAGCCCCTTGTTATCTGGAACTATAACCCTGCAGGAGGAGAAATGCATCGTGATGTTATTGTGTTAGATAGGGAGTATTATGATTCTATAGAGGTATATCTTCCTCATAAGTATAGTGAAAGAGATAATAAAGTAGTAGATAATAACAATTAAAATTATATCATTTGTATAAGATGAAGAAGAAATTTTGGAAGATTAAAGTTGTAAAGGTGATTAGATAATGTATAGAGATATTATGAAAATTATAAAGTGTCCAAAGTGCAATAAAGATTTGTTTTTAGATATTAGTAAAGAGGAAAAAGATGAAATAATTGAGGGTACTTTATGTTGCAAAAGTGGTCATATGTGGAATGTTACTGAAGGAGTAGTTGATTTTAAGTCAAAAGAGCAAGAAGAAGCAAATAATTGGACTGAATCATATAAGGAAGCTGATTATGAGGAGATTGATAGAAGGATATTTCAAGGTACTCCTGAAAATCAGAGGGAAATTAATATTAAAGCTTTAAATTATATAATAGATAGAATAAATAATAATGAAGATGAATTTATCTTAGATATAGCAACAGGCCGTGGAATGCTGTTTACAGAAATGGTAAGGAAGTTGAAAACTAATTCGCAAATAATTTGTACAGATTTAAGTTTTCAAGTATTAAAGTATGATAGGCTGAAAGCTAAAAAAATCAATCCAGAGGTGAAGGTAAATTATATAGCTTGTGATGCGGCCAAGCTCCATTTATAGATAATAGTATTGACGTAGCAACATCATTTTATGGAATTGCAAATATGTTAGGGGCTACATTTGAAGGAATAAAAGAAGCTAACAGGGTATTGAAGAGCAAACATAATCTATATAATACTTTCATTAATATTAAAGAGGATTCGAAAGGTTTTAGCATATTAAAGCAATTCTGTATGGAAAATACTATAGCTGGTGTAGAAAATTTTTCTTTGAAAAATGAGATTGAAAAATATCATTATGAAGCAGGCTTTACTGATATTAAAACAATAAAAATTGGTGAATCAATAGGTGAAAAATGTGAATTTGATTTATTACCTTTTGAAAATGAATGGTTTTCTATAATTGTGGCTGTAGGTACAAAGTAAGGGAGAAGGAGAATCGGTATGATTACACATGTTGGTACACAGACAGTAGAAACTGAGAGGCTTATTTTAAGACCATTTACTTATGAAGATAATGAAGCAATGTTAAAGTATTGGATAGCTGATGAAAAAATACAATCACTTTATGGTGAACCTGTATATACCACTAAAGAAGAAGTTAAGGAATTACTTGATAAATATATCAATAATTATAAAAATGATAATTACTATAGATGGGCAATTGTATTAAAAGGAAGAAATGAGTGTATAGGACAGATAGCGTATTTTCTTGTAGATGATAAAAATAATTTTGCAGAAATAGAGTATTGCATAGGGACAGAGTTTCAATGCAGGGGGTATGCTACGGAGGTTACAAAAGCTGTAATTGAGTATGGATTTAATAATATTAATCTGCATAAAGTACAAATTAGTCATAAGTCAATAAATATACCTTCAAAAAAGGTTATTGAAAAGTGTGGATTTAAATATGAGGGCACTCTAAGAGATTATTTTTATGATAATGGAGAATATGTGGACAGACTTTATTATTCTATTTTAAGAAATGAGTTTATTTATAAAAACTTTTAATAAATTAGGAGCAATGCAAATGGTCAATATGTTATTTAGCCTGTATAACTTTAATGAAGAATGGGCTAGGGAAATGGGGGAAAAGTATATAACTATATTAATAAGGCTGAATTATTTGCTCTTATGAGAAAATAATGGTAAAATAATTTTTATATGGAATTAAATAACATAGATTAAAAGAGTAAACTTGGGGAGGAATAAAGATGAATTTTGTAGAAATATTTAAAACTGAAAATGAAAAGTATTTAGACATATATGATGCTGCTATAGCTAAAATAGAGGAGATTAAGGGACACAATTTTACAAATGGTAAACTTAATGATTATTTTGGAAAGACAACTGATTTTATTGCAGTAGTAAATGAAATTGTACAAGCTGTTAAGACAGGTAAAATGGATGAAATGGCAGAAGAGGAGTTAAAATCTTTAAATAGCAGACTATATAATGATATTGTAAAAAGTAACTACGATAACAGTTATGCTAATCCAGAAACTGCGGTAAATGCATTTGGGGAAGAACTAGGTAGAATTTTAAGCTTAGTATATGTAAATGTACGTAAGAAAATAGAAGATGCTTTTTCTTATAGATTATTTAATTTAGTACCTGCAATAGAGCTTTTTAATAAGGTATTCGATATTTTAGCTAAGGATGAAAAGGCCGTAGAGGAAGTAAAGGAATTTGTAAATACTACTTTCTATGAAAGGTTAGATGATGAGTATGAAGTAAAATTACGTACTTATTTTGACGAAAAAATGAATTATCCTACATTTGTAGTATTAAATTCTGATTTAGACAATTTATCATATCTTTATAAGTATGATAGCGTAATTACTGAGAGAGAAATAAAAATTGCTGAATACTTTAAGAATATGCCAGAGGAAAAGATTCAGTCTATGGCAGATACTTTTACTAATGGATATATCAGAGGGTATAAAGAAGGAAATTTAGATATTAATTATAAAAAGTTTGTAGCTGTAATGTATCCAATTGGGTTTGAAAAAATGGCTAAGCTTTCAAAAGCTAATTTTGATAAAGTTGGACTTAAAACAATTTATAAAATTTATCAGCCTTATTTTACTAATAGACAATATGAATATGATCATAGACAAGATTATGCAATGTATTTAGACGAAAAATATGTAGATAAAGCATTAGCTGTTTTAGATACAAATATTGATAAAAATAAAGAAATCTTAAAAGGGTATGGAAGTGTAGCAGCCATTGATATTTTTGGTGCAGAAAACTTCGAACCAAAGAATAAAAAAGAAGCTATTACTTTAAGTGAAAGCCAAACTAAGGTTGATGCTAACTGGAATAGAATGTTTAATATTAAAGCTACAAAAGCATTTGAAAATGATAAAGCAGCATTTACAATAATAGCTTATCCAACACCTGAAATAGGAGATAAATTCGAAGAAATATTTAATGAAACTGTTAAAATAAATAACCTAGATAATTATTTATATACTGAAATACAACAAAATATTATTGATGTATTAGATAAAGCTGAATATGTACATGTTACAGGAATGGGCGATAATAAAACTGATTTAAAGGTAAATCTTTATAAGTTAAATGATCCAGAAAAGGAAACTAAATTTGAAAACTGTGTTGCCAGTGTAAATATTCCAGTGGGTGAAGTATTTACTTCACCAGTATTAAAAGATACAACAGGAAAACTTCATGTAACAAGCGTTTTCTTAAATGGACTTAATTATAAAAATCTTGAAATAGATTTAGTAGATGGAATGATTAAGGATTATACTTGTGATAATTTTGAATCAGAGGAAGAAAATAAGAAATTAATCAAGGAAAAAATTCTAGCAAATAATGAAACTGTACCAATAGGTGAGTTTGCCATAGGTACAAATACAACAGCATATGTAATGGGTAAAAAGTATGGCATCGAAGATAAATTACCTATCCTTATTGCTGAAAAAACTGGTCCACACTTTGCTATGGGAGATACATGTTTCTCTATGGCTGAAGATAATAAGACTTATAATCCAAACGGAAAACAAATTATGGCCAAAGATAATGAATGTTCAATCTTAAGAAAGACAGATGTTACTAAGGCATATTTCAGCTGTCATACTGACATCACAATTCCTTATGATGAATTAGGAGAAATTTCTGCAATCAATAAAGATGGAAGTAAGACTGTTATCATAGAAAAAGGTAGATTCGTTTTACCAGGAACAGAAAAATTAAATGAAGCTTTTAATGAATAATTAAGATTTTGCCGTCACTTTTAATAATGGCGGCATATTTTTTATATATAACACTCTTTGTAAAATATAGATAAAAAACCTTAAAATAGCGAAAATATAAATT